>JAJFHK010000525.1 GCA_021775655.1 Filomicrobium sp.
CGAAGACGGTGAAGAGCGCGAAGTGGCTGTCGAGGCTCAATCAGAGATCGGTGGGATTTGCTCGGCAACCTGCAATGTTGGGATGAGCAAAGACGAAGATCTGTACGAAATTGCAGCTTCCGATGTGCTGCTGATCGAAGAAGGACAGCTGCTCCTCGTCGAACCAGGAACCGAAGCTGAAACTTCGAACGAGCCAAACTCGGAGCAGAATCAGTAGAGGTTTATTCCGCTGATATTGCGGTCTGCCAACGCTCGATGCCCCCGCCATCGTAGCAACGGTTCTACTCGGCGACGCTGATGTTTTCAGCGTCGCCACTTTTTTGTCCAACAGGCTCAGTTCGGGTTTGGGGCCCACGCCTGGCATCCAGACTGTCGACAAAAATTTCAATAATCGCTTGAACGATTTCTGGTCGAACGATCAAAGAGTAATCGCGGCATTGAAACAATGGCGCGGCTGGCCCACCGCACGCAAACTGGCACAAGCGAACTGCGGTCGGCGTCGCAATCAATCCCAAATTGGCATCATGCGCCCGCTTGACTCAAGGATAAGACATGCCAAGCCATGGCGGCGACCGCCAGGGGGATGCCGAGGGTGTGAATGAAGCCGAGGAGCAGTCTTGGCCATTTGCGCGCAGCGAGATGCTTGTTGATGCGTGCAATGGTGATCATGATCATCACGCTCACCACCAGGTAATAGAATAAGAAGAGACGGTCGGACAGCGTCGCCGTATCGGAGTCGAGTTGTGGCAACGACAGGTAGAGTGCGACCGCCGAGAGAAGGGCAGTGACCTGGATCGTCACGATCGCTTCGAAATGATCGCGCGGAATAAAGATTGAAACGTAGGCGACGATAAGAATGAAAAGTAATGGGGCAACGACGCGCAGCATGTAGTCATTCACCTCGCGCTTCATCAACCAGACGAACTGCGCCCTGTAGAACGGCACCACACTAGGTTCATGCGTATAGGCATCCACCACAGGTATGAAGTCTTCACCAAGACCGACGTACTGGCCGACAGGCTGCCAATCGTCTGACGCGACGTCGCGGTCGCGCAATGATTCGGGCGGCGGCTGTACCAGGAACGCCGTTCCGCTCGAGGGCTTAATTTCGATAAAGAAGCGCTGGGTGTCGAAGGGATAGCTTTCGAGATCCGGCCGATACAGAAAACGACCCGACACATAGTAGATTTTCATTTGGTCGGGGTAGGCTGAGTCTGGCTCACCGTTGTGTATCTGATGGATTGCGAGTTGGCGGCCACCGCTACGCGGGTCGATGTAGGCATTGGTAAAATCAAGGCGCTCGATATCGGCACCCTTGTTGGCACGCATGGAGAGATAAAACTCGGCGAGAAATGTCTTTGCGTTCTCGTCGGCGCGGTGCGCCCGGACAATGTCAACGTCGATGTAAAGTGTATCGATCCGGCGCAGGCCTCCGTCGCGCAGGCGCACGAATTGGAATGATGCCAGCTGCCGGCGCCGGCTCTCGGCACCGGTCGGCAAAATGATGAGGAGCAGGGGCCGGACGGCGACGCGATTTTGAGTATCAAATGACCAATTGTTGTAGCTGCCGCGAAACGCCCCGTTGCCGGCGGCGTAAGTCTTGCTCATGGCATTGACGACCGCCTTGCGCCTTGCCGCGAGGTCGCTGCCGGGAGGCGCTGCGTTCGCACCGGCTGCAATGAGTGCGATCATATCGGCGAATTGAGTGCCGCGCTCTATTGCACTGCGGTTATCGCCTTGTAGCGGATCGCGGAATTCGGGCTCTTTGCGTATCTCGCAGGATTTGTCAGCCCAACCTGATGCTCCTTCGTTTTTCTTCCCTTCGAAGATCCACAGTTCGGGTTGGCCCTGGCGTACGAGGTCACCAAGAGTAGCGTTATAGACCTCGGGAAGATCGTTCATGGTGAGTTCGAAGATGGGTGCTGCATAGGCGTTGCGAACCTCTTCGGGGATTCTCTGGACGGTACCGATTAGGAAGATCGCGGGGGCTAGGCCGGCGTTCTGCAGCGCGATCATTATGGGAACTGCGCGCGAAGACCCGACGGCAATGACGATAATGTCGGGTTGCGCCACTTTGAGTTCTGCGACAACGGCATCGACCGCCTCGGAGTCGATATCGTTCTTGCCATTCTGACCCACTCGCTTGTCGGCTACGACTCTTTCGGGGCCCAGCCCAGTGGCGACTGCGTCCCCTAAGGTCCTCGAGTAAAGCTTGTCGTTATTGACGATGAGCGCGACCTTCGAATAGCCGCTCTCTTTGATAAATTCGGTGACGATCGGTGCATTACCTTCCGCCTGTGATGGACGCGTTGAAAATACGTTGGCATGCGCTGAGAAAACGTTTGAAACCGACATGTCGGTGATGAACGGGACGCCGCTTGTGGCGATTTCGTCACCCATTCCTGCGATGCCGTCTTTCGGTGAACCGCTAAATAATGCCTCGCCACGATCGGAACTTGTTAAACCGACGATGCCCAAAAGCTGCGGATCGGAGAGGGCCTCTTTGACATTGGCGACCGTCTTTGTTGGATCTCCAACATCGTCGAGAAAATTGATTTCGATGGGGCGGCCACCGACGCCGCCACGCCTATTCAAGCGATCACTTTCGCGCAAAGTCAGCGAGCGAATTGCATCGTTGTAGCCGCGGTCGTAACAGGCATCGGGATTAGAACTGAGGAGCACGGTTACATCTAGAGCGGGACCCTGGGCTGCTTGTGCTTCGGCCTGTGCAAGTGCGGGCGCGCTCGCAACTAAGTTGACCGTAACGGAAAATACTACACCGGCAAATGCCGCAGCGCGCATTGCGTTGCCCCCATCGAGTAAAATTGCAGCTCATTCGGCGCTCTTGAGATCCCTTACCAGCTTTCCGGCATGGTGGCGCATTTCGCGTTTGCAATTCAGCAATTTCCAGCGGACCCCGTGTGATTGCGGTCATCGCCGGCATTATCCGCTTCTTGCTCTCCGGAGGGTTTTATTCGCATTCAGCTGACGCAATGATCGCTCAACCGTTCGATTCCTTGCCGTCACGCGCTTGAAACGTCAGAAAACTGGTAATCGATTGATTTTGGACCTCGACTGGCTGCGGATCGCAGTCGTCACGCCACGCCCATGCCCCTTTTCCAAACACACGATTAACTTGAACATTGGCCACTGCATGGCCATTTCGCGTGGCAGTGGCATTGTTGCTGCCTGGAACGCGTAGCAATGATGCGATTTTCTTCGCAGACGATGGGAACTAATCTCGATGGCTGAACAGCTGAAGCTTGGGCAGGCACGCCTGGAGACAACGACCAAGGTGACGCTTGCCGTGCTTGCGCTGGCCAGTGGCGTTTACACTTATCTTGGCGTGCGTGGATTGCTGAACGGCGATCCGGCCGTCGTATTCTTTGGAGCCGTGATCTATTCTGTGGCGGTATCGGTTGGAATTTATGCGTTCTGGTCGTACCTGATGCGCTTCCTGCCGCATATCGAAAGTGCCGGTGCGCGCGCCTGGTTGTTCCTCGCCATGCTTATTGGCTCGTGCATGATCATTGCAATGTCGAGCTGGCTCAATGCGGCCGCCCTTGCTGGATCAGCGGCTCTCGAACAGCACATGGCGAACGCAACGGAGACCTATCAACAGCAGCTCGACGAGTCGCATGCCAACGCACTCGCGGCACAGAGTCTGCTACCCGATATCCAGCTTGCCTCCAAGCGGTTCGCCAGTCTTGCGCAACAAGAAAAGGCGACTGGTGCTTTGACCGGCACATCGGGCTCGGGAACGGTCGTGCAGCTCCTGGCGCAAATGTCTACCGAATTGAACCGGCTGGCGCTGGAAGTGGAAGAAAGCCGGGACGAAGTTAAGCGCCACTACGAGAGCGGCGGGCGAAATCTTGCCCGAATGCGCGAACTCGTGTCGAATTCGGGACCGATCGAAGCGCGTGCCAACGCAGTTGGCGAAGAAACCCTGAAACTGATCGGTCAGATTACGGCTCTGCAGCAGACATCTGTTGCACCATCGGTGAAGCGTGCTGCGGAAGACCTTGGCAAGACCTTCATCGCACCAATTGCCGATGGCCAGGACATCGGTCTGCAGCAGCGCCAAACCGAAGTGGTCAGCCGGGTTGAAACGGCGCTGCGGGCGCAAAGCCGAGCGCTGGCTAGCGCGGCCGATGAAATCCTGCAACGCGACCCGGTAAAGCCGGCGCGCTTCCAGCCGCTGTCGCCGCCGGAAGCGGTTTTGTTGTACGCAGGGGATTTTCTGCCAAGCTGGGCAGGCGCTATTTCCATCGACCTGTTACCCGCGGTGCTCATCTTCATCATGATTGTTGTCGAGGGGGCGATCCGCCGTCACGGCGGCGTCGATCTGGATGCCGAGACAATGAGTGCTGCCGACGTGATGCGCGGAGCAGAACTCTACCGCCAGATGGAGCAGCGTTTTGGCAACCGTGCCGTCGACCCTCCGGCTCCTCCAATGCCTCCACGACCGGATAGCGAGAGCGACAAAGTCACACCGATTACAAAGCCGCCGGGCCTCAGGCGCAAGGAGTAGTGCTGTGGACGCAACCGGCACAGCGAACGACGCGCCTCAGCCCGACCAGCAGTCGTCAGAGACGGCAGCTAAGCCAAGCCGGCGCGGATGGCGACTGCCGAGCGAGCGGTTCATTCTAAATTCGGTGTTTCGGCTTTTGCTGTTAATAACGGCTGTCTTTCTCGCCTTAGATTATCAGACCATCTACGAAGCCGCCAACGTGCCGCTGCCAGGCGAGACCGAACGCGAAGAACCCCTCATCATGGACCCGCCCAAGGAGCGCGATCACGTGCGTCCTTATCTTCCTCGCGCAACGCCGCTGCGCAAGTCGAGCAAGGGGCCGGCAATGCCGGGGTACGCCAAACCCCCATCGCATGAATCGATTGGTAAGAAGATGACTTTCGTGCGTGGGCCGAAGGGCAAGGCCAGCGCCGTCGGCCGGATCGAACCGGGTACGGCGGCTGAATTTATCGATTTCATCGAGGGTCAGGACGGGGAGGTGAAGAGCCTTTATCTGCATTCGCCTGGAGGATCGGTTCAAGACGCGCTGGTCATGTCGAAACTGGTGCGCGAGAAGAAAATCGTCACGCAGGTGCCCAACGATGCCTATTGCGCATCGTCTTGTCCGATCTTGTTTTCGGGTGGCACTGAGCGGACCGTCGGACGCAACGCCTGGGTCGGAGTTCACCAGATCTACGCGACGCGGGCGGCACCTGGAAACCTGTCCGATGGCATGTCACAGGCGCAGTCGATAACCGCCGAGGTCCAGCAGCATCTTGTCGACATGGGTGTTGACACGCGCGCGTGGCTGCATGCGATGAAGACACCCAGCGATCAGCTTTATGTATTTACGCCGAATGAGCTCAAAGAATACAAATTCGCGACCAAGGTCGCCGAGGGGTAATCTTGGCTGGCGCTGCGAGCAATGTCACCGCAGCGTCATGCCGGCTACGCCGACGGCGATGTTGAGGCCGGTCTGGCCTTGGACGCTCACCGGCTGGAGGATGACCGATTGCGTTGAGCCTCCGATCAGGACATTGGCGCCACCACCGATCCCGACCGAAACGTCGGCGGCCGCCCCGGCGTAATTGCCAGCAAGCATCCCCTCTCTGACATCTTGGCCCGCGGCCAGTACCGTCCAGATCATGACCGTCTCACCGGTTATGCCAATATCGAGTCCGACTTTGGTCACTGTCGCTGCGTATGACTCCGGTGGGCCGGAATTCTTGGAAAACGAGCAGCGGTAAGACTTCTTCGATCCAAGAATGAGACCGACGCCTTGACCGCCGGTGCACGTCAGTGTGCCGACAGCGACGGTATCCTGAGCAAGTATCGGCTGCGACATCATTGCGAATGCGAACAGGCTAACGAGAAGGACTGCGTACTTCATCCTTGGAACTCCGGTGCAGTAACCTGACTTGGTCACGTTCATATACATTGGCGCCCATTGAACCAGCGGCGAGGGCAACAACAAGGCATTGCCAGCTTGGCTGCACCTGCTGACGACACTCTCAAACTCGCGCAACGGAACCAGGCGTATCCGCCGCTACGGGAATCTATGCTGCTGGAGCCATGGCCTGCGGGTTTTCGTAACGCCGTGATTTACCTTCGAAGAATGCCTCTCGATCAAGAATGAACTGTTCGTGGTAGGCCGCACCCTCAACGGAGCAGCCTGCATGCAGTTCGATAACGGGGGCGTACATCTCGGCGTTGACGTATCCCCATATGGCGGCGGTTTCAGCGACCAACATTCCTTCAAGCTCACCTTCGCGATCAAGCACGAACCGCTTGCAGCGCAGCGAACCGTTGATGCGCCCGATCAGCATGACATCGCCGTCGATGTAAACGTCACCGTCAATCTCGACATGCGGACCTAGAACCGTCGTTGTCGGACCCGGAAGAGGAAGAGAATCCTCCAACGTGATTTCATCCGATGTGTCTTCACTCATTGGACTCTACTCGTACTTACTCGAAACGAACCTCAGACACAGCCTGCCCAGCATGTCTACGAACGTAGCGCTCGGGAATGCCATCGATCCGGCTAATGAATCCGCAGCCGGAATCCGGCCCGTATTAGGCCGGATCGGCATGACTCGTGCCGGCATTTAAGATGTCAGGGGGGCTGGGCCCGACTGACCCGTCGAGTGCTCTAACCGGCCCTCATTCGCAGCTTGCACAAGGTCAGGCACGAGTTCTTCGCGCTCAAGATAGCGACGCGAGCGACCCTCGAAATTGGCGCCGAGTTCCAGTGCCAGAGTATTGTGGTGAACTTCTGCTTCAACGATCGCGCCGCTCTTCAGCGTGACATCGACCGCGCGCACCATGCCGGAAACCTGCCCCTGAATAGAGACTGTCTCGCCGTGCACCAAACCGTTCACCTGACCGTGCTTGCCAATAACAACGTTGGCACCGAGCACATCACCTTCGACGACGCCATCGACAGTGAGGTTGCCTTCAGAAATGAGGCGCAGCCCACCACCGAGAATTTTCAGGTCCTGGCCGATTACGGAATCGGCAGGCGGCGGAGTAATCTCAACCTCGACAGCTACTGGCTCAGGCATTGGTGGTGGTGGCGGCTCCTGTCTCGGGTTGGCGTGAATTGGATGATGTTCGGCTTTAGCGACCGTTGCTTGGCGTGAAAACATGTGGGGCTCCCCTCAAAGGTAAACCCCTCCCCAATGTCTTTGTTACACGCGCGAGGAGGCATTGTCACGCTCTTAGTGCCGCTCGCTTAGCTGAATGTTTACAGGGGTTTGCGCGCCTTGGTTCGGTCTTTTTACCGCCTTGCTTCCG
>JAJFHK010000526.1 GCA_021775655.1 Filomicrobium sp.
CCGGTGCCGATGACGACGAGATCGTAGGGTCCTGCCATTTTGTTACTTCCTTGTTTGTCCACCGCGCTGCGGTTCGTCGGTTCTGTTAGTCTGCGGCTGATGCCTTAGGTGGCAATGTGACGACTGCGTCGGTCGAAACGGCGTTTGCGATCGCTACGTCAACGTCATCGGGATTTTGCAAGTTGACGTTGATCGCGACGCTGGCGCCACCGCAGGTCGGAGGGGCGAGCACATCGCCGCCGAACTCGGGAAATTCATCGTGCAACATTACCGTGCCATCGAAGCGGGCGAGGGAAGCGTGTAAGACGCGCTTGCCGTCGTTGGCCATCTCTTTGAAGGCACTGACTGCATCAAATTCTGACTGATAGAACGAGATCGCATCAAGCCCTCCTTTAACGCAAAGGTGTGGCTGGATACTCGGTAGATTTGCTCCGGGCGCCATTCGGACAGCCTCTTAAAGTCGATCAATGCTGCCCTACAATTCCAGAACGAAGCGGTGCGGGTCTTCCAGGCATTCCTTGACACGCACGAGGAATGTCACTGCTTCCTTGCCGTCGACGATGCGGTGATCATACGACAGTGCCAGATACATCATCGGCCGGGCAGCGATTGAGCCGTCCTTCAAAACCACGGGGCGCTGTTCGATACGGTGCATACCGAGAATTCCCGACTGCGGAGCGTTCAGGATCGGTGTCGACATGAGTGAACCGTAAACGCCGCCATTGGAAATCGTGAACGTACCGCCCTGCATGTCTTCTATCGAGAGTTGACCGGTGCGCGCGCGCTTGCCGTATTCGGCAATGGTGCCTTCGATCTGTGCGATCGACATCGTTTCGGTGTCGCGTACAACGGGGACAACAAGACCTTTGTCGGAGCCGACTGCGACGCCGATGTGGTAGTAGTTCTTGTAGATGATATCGGTACCGTCGATCTCAGCGTTAACCGCCGGGATCTCACGCAGGGCCTGGATGCAGGCCTTGACGAAGAAGCCCATGAACCCGAGCTTCACGCCGTGGCGCTTTTCGAACAACTCCTTGTATTGGTTACGCATCTCCATAACCGCCGACATGTCGACGTCGTTGAATGTCGTCAGGACCGCCGCGGTATTCTGTGCGTCCTTGAGGCGACGGGCAACGGTCTGGCGGAGACGGGACATCTTAACCCGTTCCTCGCGGGCAACATCGATCTCGCTTGAAGGAACGCGGAGATTTTGCGCCGGAGCGGGGACGTTAGCAGGCACGTAGGTGGCGGGAGTTGAATACGTTTGCGCCTCTGTTGACTGTGCGGCGGCAACGTCTTGTTTCAGCACTTGGCCACGACGGCCGCTGCCGTCTACTTCGCTGGCAGTCATTCCAGATTCGGCAAGCGCTTTGCGGGCGGCCGGCGAAGGAGGCATATCGGTGCCAGCCCCGTTGCCCGAGGGAGCCGCATCGTTTGCCGGGGCCGGTGCCGCAGGCTTGGCGGCGGGAGCTGCTGCAGGCTCATTGCTCGCACTGTCACCGCCAGTGGCCCCATCGTTCAACGAGGCAAGAATAGCACCGATCCCAACGGTCTCGCCCTGCTGCACAACGATCTCACCCAGCACG
This sequence comes from Filomicrobium sp., assembly GCA_021775655.1. Lineage (GTDB taxonomy): Bacteria > Pseudomonadota > Alphaproteobacteria > Rhizobiales > Hyphomicrobiaceae > Filomicrobium. Next base: position 1,587 of record JAJFHK010000526.1, read on the forward strand.
CCGGCAGCGGGCGCGTAGATTTCCTGGGTGACTTTATCTGTCTCCAATTCGACCAGCGGCTCATCGGCTTTGACCGCTTCTCCGGCCTGTTTGAACCATTGGCCAACCGTCGCCTCGGTGACAGACTCGCCTAGCGTCGGAACCTTGATCTCAATCGCCATTGTGGTCGAACCTTTTCTTTTTTGTCCTAAGCAGGTCTGCCGCACCGTGCGGGCACCTTAGCGATACGTGTGTTCATCTCAATCGTCGGTCGGGCCCATCCTTGGTGTCGAAACCGCATCCAGGTTATGCCGTCAGGGCTTCGGCAACGAGCGTCTTTTGTTCGGAAAGGTGGCGGCTTAAAAGACCGGTGGCTGTTGAGGCCGATGCCGGTCGACCGGCGTATTCCGCTCGCGTCTTCTTTGCCCCGATGTGATCAAGGACCCACTCGATGTTAGGCTCAATGAATGTCCAGGCACCCATGTTCTTGGGCTCCTCCTGGCACCAGACAAACTCCGTGGCGTTCTCGAAGCGAATGAGTTCCTGGATCAAAGTGCGCGCCGGGAACGGGTAAAGCTGCTCAATGCGATAAATATAGACATCGTCGAGCCCGGATTTGTCGCGTTCTTCCAGCAAGTCGTAATACACCTTGCCCGAACACATCACGATCCGCTTTATCTTAGCGTCAGGCTTAAGCTTGAATTCGGTAGCGGGCTTTTTTTGCTGGTGGTCGGCGTCGTCCCAAAGAATGCGATGGAATGACGTGTCCGGACCCAGATCCACTAGCCGAGAGACGACAAGCTTATGACGTAACAGCGACTTCGGCGTCATCAAAATCAACGGTTTTCGGAACTTGCGGTGCAACTGCCGGCGTAGGATGTGGAAGTAGTTGGCCGGTGTCGTGCAGTTGGCAATCTGCCAGTTGTCCTCGGCGCACAGTTGCAGAAAACGCTCGAGGCGTGCGGACGAGTGCTCTGGACCCTGGCCTTCATAGCCATGCGGCAGCAGGCAAACGAGCCCAGACATGCGCAGCCACTTGCGTTCGCCTGATGACAGGAATTGGTCGAAGACGACCTGCGCACCATTGGCGAAGTCGCCGAACTGGGCTTCCCACAACACAAGAGCGTTGGGCTCGGCGAGCGAGTACCCGTATTCAAACCCGAGGACTGCTTCTTCCGACAGCATCGAGTTGATGACTTCGAAACCGGCCTGGTCGGGCGAGATGTGGCGCAACGGCGTAAAGCGCCGTTCGGTATCCTGGTCCGTCAATACTGAGTGACGATGCGAAAACGTGCCGCGTTCACTGTCCTGACCTGACAGACGGACGGGGAATCCGTCGGTCAACAAGCTCCCGAATGCGAGATGCTCGCACATGGCCCAGTCGAGACCTTCGCCATTCTCGATCATCTCCGCCCGACGATCAAGAAGGCGCTGAACCGTCTTGTGCGTGTTGAAGTCGCCGGGCACCTTGGTGATGCGCAGACCGATATCGCGAAGGAGATTAAGATCCACACCGGTGTTGCCTCGTCGGGCTTCATCTTCGGCGAACCCGATTGATGACCAGCGGCCATCCAGCCAGTCCGCCTTATTGGGCTTATAGCTATCGGAGGCAGCGAGTTCGCTTTCCAAATGCGCGCGGAAGCCGTCGCGCATGTCTTCAACATCCTTTGTGGTCAGCACTTGTTCTTCAACAAGGCGCTCCGCGTATTGGGTCGCGACGGGAACATGCTTCTTGATCTTGCGGTACATGCGCGGCTGCGTGAACATCGGCTCGTCGGCCTCGTTATGGCCGTAGCGGCGGTAGCAGACCATGTCGATGACAACGGGCTTCTGAAACTTCTGGCGGAATTCGGTAGCGACTTTCGCTACGTGAACTACTGACTCAGGATCGTCGCCATTGACGTGGAAGATCGGCGCTTCGACCATCTTTGCCACATCCGTGCAGTATGGCGAAGAGCGCGAGAATCGCGGGTTGGTCGTGAAGCCGATCTGGTTGTTGATAATGAAGTGTACCGAACCGCCGGTGCGGTGACCCTTCAGCCCGGACAATCCGAAACACTCAGGCACGACGCCCTGACCGGCAAATGCTGCGTCACCATGGATCAGCAAGGGTAGAACGCACGTGCGCTCTTCGGGATCGCAGCCGTGCTGATCCTGTTTCGCGCGCGTTTTACCGAGGACCACCGGATCGACAATTTCGAGGTGGGACGGGTTAGCGGTCAGCGACAAGTGAACGTTGTTGCCATCGAAGGAGCGGTCGGAAGAGGCGCCGAGGTGATATTTTACATCACCTGAACCTTCAACGTCATCGGGCTTGAACGATCCGCCTTTGAACTCGTTGAAGATTGCCCGATGGGGTTTTGCCATCACGTTGGCCAGTACGTTGAGGCGGCCGCGGTGGGCCATACCAATGATGATTTCCTTCACGCCGAGCTGACCACCGCGCTTGATGATCTGTTCAAGGGCCGGAACCATCGCCTCGCCGCCGTCGACACCGAAGCGCTTGGTGCCGGTATATTTCAGGTCGCCGAATTTTTCGAAGGCCTCGGCCTCGATGAGCTTATTAAGAATCGCCTTCTTGCCTTCGAGCGTGAAGCGGATCTCTTTTTCTTCGCCCTCAATGCGTTCCTGCAACCAGGATTTCTGTGCCGGATTGCTGATGTGGGTGAACTCGACTCCGATGTGCTGACAGTAGGTCCGATGGAGAATCGCCAGGATCTGCCGCATCGTCGCTGTTTCAAGACCTAGGACGCGGTCGATGAAGATTGGGCGGTCAAGATCGGCGTCGGTAAATCCGTAGCTTTCCGGTTCGAGTTCACGATGAACTTGCCGATCGGTTAGGCCCAGAGGGTCGAGGTCAGCCGCAAGGTGGCCCATTGCGCGATAAGCGCGGATCAGCATCAGCGCGCGGATGGAATCCTGGATGGCGCGAAGTGAGGCAGCAGGCGACATGTCAGCGCCATACTGCTGAGCGCGTTCGGCAAGCCTGCCGTGCAGCTCGCTATGCATCTGCTCGTAGTCGCCACCAGTCAAAGCGGAGACGAGATCGCCGTTCGATTCCAGACGCGACAATGGGACGGCCCACGAGGGATTTGATGGCTCGGCTTCCACGGTGCCAGCACCTTCCCGCAGACTCTCGAAGAAGTGCCGCCATTGGTCAGGAACGGAACCAGGATTTTGAACATATTGCTCTTGCAGCTGCTCGATATAACCGGCGTTGGCGCCATCGAGGAACGAAGTCTGCAGGAAGGATTGATTGAGCGCTTGGCGGGACATCAGATGATCCTGTCCATGGGTAGGTGAGCCAGACAGCTGAATGCGAAGCACCATCCGACGGGGCTGACTGGGCCGCTGTCAACATTGTGCGACTGCGAACACTCACGATTACTTAGTACACTTCGCCGCACTGTTTAAGTACGCCGATAGTGGCGGGTCCAAAAAAGAGAGTCACGAACGGGTGAGAGCAGTGATTTCTTGAAGCCATCACGCTCGTTTCTCAACCGTATGCAATCCTGTACTGACATTCCTGGGTCGTGCCGGGCCGGTCGCATCGTCCATCCGCAGATCGCAGCGTGTGCGTAAGGCCGCATTATACGCGGGTGGGCTGGAATTATTGTGCTTGAACACCTGATTTGGCCGATCAATCGGCTGTCAGCTAGAGGATTTGCGCAGCCGCTTTTGCCACTTGTTGCGGCTGATGCAGACGTCCGAAGGGCTGGCTGAAGTAACCAATTTGCTAACCTTTACCGCCGTTCTGTCCTTGGAAAGACGCGATTCCGAACGAACGTTCTCTGCTAAATCCGCCCGGCCAAACCGCAGCAACGTAACGTAGACTGCAAACAGCTTGTCCCTGCCCGACCTGCTCTTGGGCGCGAGCGCCGCAGTGCTGAGCGCTTCAGCGAGCCTGGCAGCCGGAGAACCGATTTTGCAAAGTCCCAACACGGCCCCGAAATTCAACCGACTTTTGCGAATGAAGAGTCTTTCTTCGAGGATTGGTAGCGCCGCTGGACCCAGCTCTCCCATTCTTATGAGCGTATCAGAGCGAATAAAGTCGCTCTTGAGCTTTGGCCGTGCGATGAGGGCGCTCAAAATTTTCTCGCCAACCGGGCGATATACTGCCGGTGACAGCTGGTTCAGCAGATCCTGCAATATACCGGCCCGCTCTCTGGTTGCGTGACCTCCGTCAAATGCGCGCTCCAACGTCAGGGTCATTGCCGGGATTTCGTCGCTCCACAAATCCGGGCGGGTTTTCATGCCCCTGATGTTGTGGACCGTCAGCCGCTCAGCCGGGTTTGCGATTATGCGCTTGAGGTTGGCAATAGAGATATCAATGCGTTTGCCTGCGTTGGCTTGAAGGGCTGGCGGAAGCGTACCAACTGCCTTGGCATGTAGTTGGGCATTGGTAATCTTCTTCAGCCCCAGCGCATTCGCGACAATGGGGATATTGGAGGTGCCATATCTTCCAGGCGCTCCAAGACCTTTTTTCGGCAGGCGAAAGAAACCTTGGAAGCAGTCCCAGGACGGCGCTCCCGAATTCAGAGCACAACCCATGACCGGCATGGGTAACCATGGCAAAGTTGCTGCAAAGCCGGTCTTGAATTCGGTCGACCGGCCATCGACGCCGCGCAACGTCAACGTGTCAATCGTGGCAGGCAGCAGCCAGCCGTTGAGTTTGGTTCGCTTGCTGGATGCGACAACCGCTGGCCGGGCAGGGTCTTCCGGACCGTAAATGCTGCATATCGTCTTCGAGAGTTTTCCGTCGACGTTGACACCACCGGCATGGATGAAAGCCGCGCGGGCATCTTTGTCTTTTCTGATTTCGCTGCACAAGCTCGCCTTGCCGATCCGGTACGCGAGGTGGTCTGCCGTATCGAAGTTGCGGTTTGCGTCATAGGCGACATCAAGGTTGTAGCGGCTTACCAATGTGACCGCGGCCGCATTTAGTCCTCTGGCCTTCTTTGCGATGACGAGATCGTTCGTTGCTGCGTCGAATGGGACGGACTTGCCGGCATTGAATGCCTTTATCTCAGCGTCAAGGCGGGCGAATTCCTGGTGGCTCAGGTGGGCGTAACCAGCGTAGCCGCTAAAATAGATAAGCGGGGCAATGAGCCAAACTCGGTATCCGGGGCGTCCGAGGGCTTCCAAGGTGAGAAAGACAAAACCGGCGTTGACCGTGATGATTGACCAAAACGGCGCCGCGAGCATCATCAGGAAGATGCCGGTGAATGGAATCACCTGCAGCACGTAGAAAACAGCTGTCGCCGCAAACCCAGTGAGAGATACTGGCAATTTTGAAAACATCTCGGCTCCACATGTTCAGAGCCGACAATATTCCGCGTGCAGTGAACTCCCGGTTAGTCGCAGGTTAGCGGGAGATGAAATGATGGGTCAGAACAGTGCAGCTTCGCGCATTCTTCGAGTTGAGCTTCGCTGGAGAAAAATTCGTGCCTAGAATTTGCTGAAAGCACAGCTTCAGTCGCGCCGGACAAGATCTACAGATCGA
>JAJFHK010000527.1 GCA_021775655.1 Filomicrobium sp.
GACCGTCGTTGCAATCGGCACCATTGCCATAGCCGGTATGCGTCAGGTCGGTTATTCCAAAGAGTTCGCGGCAGGGGTCATTTGTAATGCGGGAACGCTGGGAATTCTTATTCCGCCATCGATCGTGATGGTCGTTTATGCGGCGGCGACGGACGTGTCCGTTGGGCGCATGTTCCTTGCCGGCGTACTCCCCGGGATCGTTGCCGGTCTGATGCTTATGATCACGATCTATATCATGGCGCGAATCCGCAACCTGCCTTCGGAAGAATGGAAGGGCTGGGGCGAAATCATTGCTGCTGGCAAGGATGCAGGCTGGGGACTGTTTCTCATCGTTATCATCATCGGCGGCATCTACGGTGGTGTGTTCACTCCTACCGAAGCTGCTGCGGTTGCAGCTGTTTATTCAGGGTTCGTTGCGCTGTTCGTATATCGTGACATGGGTCCGCTCAAGGATATCGTGTGGATCAGCGATGACGTTTCCAAGCAAACCCGGATCGGCTTTTCAGCTTCGGTCTACGCAGTCTCTTTCCTGCTCGTCTGGCTGATGCTGTCGTTCTTCTTCGTTCCAGGCGTCAGCCTTGCAATTCGATCGCAGTTAGGTTTTGGCCTCGCAGCGGCGATGCTCATCTTCTATCCGATCCTACGCCATGGCGTCAGTCCTGTTAGCCTTCCAGGCGTGCTGCTCGCAGGCCTCCCGGTTTGGGGGCGCAACCTGTGGCTGATCCTTTCCCGCTTCGTTCCTGCTCTCATTCATACTGATACACACAGAGTGCTCGTCGAATCGTCCCGCACGATCCTGATGCTCATGTTCATCATCGTGAATGCGCTGCTATTTGCTCATGTGCTGACGTCTGAACGTATCCCCGACGCCATTACCGAGTGGATGTTGTCGATGGGCTTTAACTGGTTCACGTTCCTGATCGCGGTGAATCTCCTGTTATTGCTTGGCGGCCAGTTCATGGAGCCGTCTGGACTGCTGCTCATCGTAGCCCCCGTCGTTTTCCCGATCGCCATTCAGCTCGGCATCGACCCGATCCATCTGGGCATCATCATGGTCGTCAACATGGAGATCGGGATGATCACGCCGCCGATCGGACTTAACTTGTTCGTGACTTCCGGTATTACCGGCATGACACTGGTTCAGGTTGTCATCGCTGCAGCTCCATTTGTCGCCGTGCTCTTCCTGTTCCTCATTATCGTGACCTACGTGCCATGGCTATCGACGTCTCTCCCTTACGCCTTGATGGGACCTGAGATCATAACAAGGTGATGTTTTTTGGAATTTTTCTGGTAGCAGAACCCACAATGACTTGAACTTTCATCACCGGTTGTGGCGCAGACCGATGCGGAATATTCGTGCCAATTCCACAAGAGCCGCGATTGGCAAACGCGACTTGATCTGTGCATAGTGCGCGGTCCGCGGTCCTTCGAAAGTACGCAATTATGTCTCTTCAATCTTCGTCAGTTTCTGGCGAAAGATCACTGTTGCTCTATGCCGTTCTGGTTGCTGTAAGCACCGCAGGGCCGCTCGCGTTGAATATTTTTGTGCCCTCCATTCCAGGGTTGATGCGCGAATTCTCGGCATCCTCAGGCACGGTACAGTTGACGCTGACGGTCTACTTGGCCGGTATCGCTGTCAGCCAGTTGTTCTATGGACCTCTGTCGGATCGTTACGGGCGCCGCCCGGCAATGCTTGCCGGCTTGACCCTGTTTGTTGTGGCCAGCCACATCTGCACACTTGCAAATTCTATCGAAACGTTGATGGCAGCGCGCTTCGTGCAAGCGCTCGGTGGCGCAGCCGGCATGGTGCTGGCGCGGGCAATCATACGCGACCTTCATGGCCGTGAAGCTTCGGCAAGCGTGCTCGGCTACATCACGATGGCATGGGTGCTAGTGCCGATGTTTGCGCCCGCACTTGGCGGCTTGCTCGAGCAGATGTGGAGTTGGCGTGCATCGTTTCACGTACTGAGCATTTTTGGCGCGCTGGTTCTACTGCTGGTCTATTTGCGATTGCCTGAAACAAATCCAAACGCCAATCGCGATGCCGATTTGGCATCCACACCAGTAACCGGCATTGGGCCTCTTATCAAAGTACCACGCTTTATCGGTTACACGATGACGCTTGGTTTTTGCAGTGCAGTGTTCTTTTCGTTTCTCGCAGGCGCACCGTTTATCATGGTCGAAGTGATGGCACGGTCGCCTCTCGATTATGGTCTTTGGTTCATGTTGGTTTCGGTCGGCTACATGACGGGCAATTTCTTATCCGGACGATACTCCCAATTGGTCGGCATTGACCGCATGATCGCCTATGGCAACCTGATCACATTCGTTGGTGCGTTGCTCATGCTGGTCGCAGCGCTTACGGGACACCTCACACCCTTCACGCTCTTTGCCCCAATGCTGATTGTCACCCTGGGCAACGGCTTGACGATTCCCAATGGCACGGCGGCGGCCATCTCGGTTCTGCCTGGGACTATCGGCGCGGCTGCCGGGCTGTCAGGATTTGCTCAAGTCAGTATTGGTGCGGCTGCCTCACAGCTTACGGGGTCGCTGCAGGGTGCAGCGCCACTCGCATCCATATGGGTCATGACTGCAGCCGCAGCTCTAGCCGGCTTAACCCATCAATTCATGTGTGCCCGCTATCCGGCGAACTGAATGCACTGAAACATGTGAGCTGCAAGAACGCCCACCTGAGCTTGACTCCAGAAGATTCGTCGATCTTTCCCCGCGAAAAATCTCAGCGGCCAGCAAATACGCAATCGAATGGTCGTCCAAATCTGAGAATTTGCATTGGCCGCTCCATTCCAGAAGCTCCAACCATAATTCTCGCGCGAGAAGTTTGGCTAATTCACGCCTCTCGGTATTCCAACTTCTGTCCGCCCCATTAACCAAGTGCTGCCGCTTTGTCATCCGGTCCAATGTCGGGGCCTTGAACTTTGTTCATCGAACAGCTATGTTGGGGTTATGAACTTCGTTCATGCTGAAATCGCCGACAGTCGATTTCGTCGGCAGCGCAAAATCGAAATCGGTTGGCCAACGAACAAGCAACCTCAGGAGAACTAAGCGATGAGCAGACGACCTGCTTACCCAGGCAGCCACAAGGGTTGCATCATCATCACAAAAACAACGGCCGCCCACGTTCTGCAATTGGCAAATTTTGAGACATTTCAATGCGCTTCCTTAACCAAGCCGCGTCATTAATCGAACCCAAACCTGCCAAATACTTGCGCCCATAAATGTAGAAATGATGCGCGCAGCCTTTCGAGGATCGCCCCAAATGTTCAAAGACCTGATGACGTCTCGCCGATTTGCGCCGATATTTTGGTGCCAGTTCCTGTCGGCGCTCAACGACAACTTCATCAAGACTGCGCTCGTCTTTCTCGTGCTGTTTCACATCGGCAGCGAACAGGGCGGATCGCTCGTCACGCTGGCGGCTGCAACACTCGTCGTTCCTTTCTTCTTTTTGTCAGCTTTTGGCGGAGAACTGGCCGACAAGTACGACAAAGCGCGTGTCGTCTACCGGCTTAAACTTCTAGAGGTTCCCATCGCAGCTCTGGCAGCCGTGGGCTTCCTGATGAGTGCGTCCTCGAATGCGGATGTGGCGTGGTGGTCGGTGCCGGTTCTGTTTACGGCGTTATTCGGATTCGGCTGCATGGCCGCCATCTTCGGGCCGACGAAATACGGTATCCTGCCCGATCATTTAGAAGTGCGCGAATTATCGGCGGCCAACGCGCTTGTCGAAGGCGCGACATTCCTTGCAATTCTCGGCGGCACAATTGCAGGCGGCATCGCCATGACCAGCGATGGTACTGCACCGTTAATGCCTGCCTGGGCGGTAGCTCTCACAATGGTCGCCTTTGCAATGCTCGGCGTGATTTCGGCGTCAATGATCAAGCCGACGGGTGAAGCCGTCCCGGATCTCAAAATCACAAAGAACCCACTTGTTTCAACTTTCCGACTCCTCGGCGAATTGCGTCAGGACCGGCGACTTTGGATCGGTGGCCTCATTACTGGCTGGTTCTGGCTTGCCGGAATCGTTTCGCTGTCACTGCTGCCGACGCTTATCAAGGACATCCTGGGCGGCACCGAAGCTGTGGTCACGGCGGGGCTTATTGTGTTCACTGTCGGTATTGCGCTTGGCTCATGGTTGGCGGCGAAGGCCAGCCATCAGCGGCCGAACATGGCGCTCGTGCCCATCGGGGCGCTCGGCATGGGGATTGCGGGACTCGATATCGCGCGCATCCTGTGGTCGATGGCGCCGGCGGCGTCTGGTTCAGTTGGCGTGAGCACGCTGTTGCAGACCACTTCGGGTATCTGGTTGATGGCCGACCTCTTGTTGTTGTCAGCGGCGGGCGGCCTGTTCATTGTTCCAGCGTTTGCTTCGATCCAAGCCTGGGCCAAGCCCGATCACCGCGCCCGTGTGATCGCCGCGGTCAACATCTTGCACGCAGCGTTCATGTCGGGCTCAACGTTATTCGTTGCAGCGCTGCAGAACGCAGGTGTTGGCATCCCTGTGCTGTTCGCAGCACTCGGGGTCGGCAATCTCATCGCTGTCTACCTTGTCCTGCGTGCATGGGGAGGGGAAGGCATGCAGGACCTCTGCAGATTCATTTTCCGGCTGTTCCTTCGGCTCGAAGTTCACGGGCTTGAACATCTGCCCAAGGAAGGTGAGCGCGCGATCATTGCTCCCAACCATGTCTCGCTGCTCGATGCAGGCTTGAGCTACTCGATCCAGCCAAGCCATGCCGGCTATGCGATCGATACCCAGATGGCAAATAAGTGGTGGGTGAAGCCGTTCCTGAAGCTTGCAACCGTCTGGCCTATCGACCCGACGCGGCCGCTGGCTATGCGCGGGTTGATCAACCAGGTCAAAGAGGGCCATTCCGATGTCATCTTCCCGGAGGGACGTCTCACTGTCACCGGTGGACTGATGAAGGTCTACGACGGCACGGCAATGGTTGCCGACAAGGCTGACGCGGTGATTGTTCCGGTGCGTATCGATGGCCCCGAGCGATCGCCGTGGGGCTACATGAACAAGATGCAGACCAAAAAAGCCTGGTTCCCGAAAACGACCGTCACATTCCTGCCGCCGGTTACGCTGGAGGTTGCCGAAGAACTGAAAGGACGAAAGCGTCGTCAGGCTGCTGGTGCGAAGCTGCAGGACATTATGGTCGATGCCGCTGTTGAAACCGCCAACATCGATCAGACGCTGTTTGAAGCAATGATAGATGCGCGAGACACTCGCGATACCGGCAAACCTATCATCGAAGATCCGCTTGGCACCAACTTGTCGTACGGCAAGCTCATTACTGCATCGCAAGTCCTTGGCCGCAAGCTCGCGAAAACAACTGACGTTGGCGAGAATGTCGGCGTGCTGTTACCAAACATGTCCGGCGTAGCCGTGACGTTCTTTGCTTTACAGACGATCGGCCGCGTACCGGCGATGCTCAACTTCTCCGCCGGACCGCGCAACGTTTGCGCTGCTTGCACAGCGGCCGAGGTGAAAACCGTGTTGACCTCGCGGGCGTTCATCGAAAAGGCGCGCCTGGAGCCGATTATTTCGGCACTCGAAAGCCAAGCGAAGATTGTCTACCTGGAAGACGTCAAAACGACTATCGGACTTGGCGACAAGATTGCCGGCATCATGATGGCGCCGCGCCCTCAAGTGCCGCGCAAGCCGTCCGACCCTGCTGCAATCCTGTTTACATCAGGAAGTGAGGGCACACCGAAGGGTGTCGTCCTTTCTCACCGCAACATGCTTGCGAATGCGTTCCAGTGCCTGACACGTGTTGCCTGTAACGGTCAAGACAAGGTCTTCAATGTGCTACCGGTGTTCCATTCATTCGGCCTGACCGCCGGTATGGTGATGCCGGTCGTCGGCGGAGTTCCGGTGCATCTTTATCCTTCGCCGCTGCATTACCGGATCGTGCCCGAACTCGTCTACCAGACAAACGCAACAATCCTGTTTGGCACCGACACCTTCCTCAATGGTTACGCGCGCTCCGCGCATCCTTACGACTTTGCCCGGTTGCGGTTGATCTTAGCGGGTGCAGAAGCAGTGAAAGACCGCACGCGTACTCTCTATATGGACAAATTCGGCGTACGCATTCTGGAAGGTTACGGGGTTACCGAAACGGCACCTGTGCTCGCCATCAATACTCCGTCGGCCAACAAAGCCGGCAGTGTCGGGCGACTTTCGCCGCTGATGGAAGCGCGACTTGAACAAGTTCCCGGTATTGATGAGGGTGGCCGGCTGTTTGTGCGCGGGCCGAACGTCATGCTTGGTTATCTTCGCGCCGAGAACCCGGGTGTGTTGGAACCTCCTGTCGACGGCTGGCATGACACCGGTGACATTGTCGCGATTGACGAGGAAGGTTTCATCACGATCCGAGGCCGGGCGAAACGATTTGCCAAGATCGCAGGTGAAATGGTGTCGCTGTCGGCCGTGGAGGCAATGGCTGCTGCGATCTGGCCAACAGCAATCTCGGTTGTCGTTTCGCTACCAGATCAGCGTAAGGGCGAACGGCTCGTACTCATGACATCCGACAACAAGGTCAATCGCGCGGACTTTTTGAAATATGCCAAGACGCATGGCGCAACTGAGTTGTCGGTTCCTGCAGAAGTGCTGATCGTGCCGGGC
>JAJFHK010000528.1 GCA_021775655.1 Filomicrobium sp.
GTCGTCACGAACCCCGATCTGCGCCCAGAGCACTTTGGCTTCGATGTCGATGGCTTCTTGAGCAATCCCATAAAGCGCCGGCGAGGCGCGGAAGACCTGAACCATGTCAACCGGGCGATCGATATCCTTCAGCGCAGGATAGACCTTGAGTCCGCGAATTTCTCCGCCTGCCTCATTCGGGTTGACGGGAATCATGTCGTAGCCTGTCTCGTGCAGGACGCGGAGCACCCCGTAGCTGAATTTCGTCGGATCGGAGTTCGCCCCCACCATGGCAATGGTTTTTACGGACTTGAGGATTTCGGCGAGATAATCCTGCGGGTAGTCCTCGTCGTGATTCATGAAGGTGGCAGCGGTCATGGCTTGTCCTCCAGCGGTGTCGCGATATCCGCTTTCAACTCATGGGGTGCAAGCGGATGAGCGAAGGGGTTTCGGTAAAGCGTGTCGTGGCTGTCGACTCCAACCTCGAGCGTGCAATCGCTCAGCGGTCGGGCGACGCAAAGCAGGATGTATCCGTCGCGCAATTGCTTGTTATTCAATGCGACGCCCGCGCGTTGATCGACGCTTCCCTCAAGCAGTTTGCCGGCGCATGAGATACAGCCGCCATACTTACAGCCGAAGGGAAGTGAAACTCCCTGGGCCTCCAGACTGGCAAGCAATGGGCGGCGCCGGTCGACTTCGTATGTCCGGCCTTCCCGATTAGCCAAAGTGATGGTCACTTGGTTATTCATCCCACTAAAGCCAGATGTCAGAGGTGCAGTCGCCACCGGGATAACGGGTTTCGTGGCAGCGCGCAGGACCGTTCGGCTCTTTGCCGAAATCGACGAAGAACCTCTCGTTGATCTTCATGCCGCCCTCTTCGGTGTCGCAATCGACCATCACCATGCATCCGCCGTTCTCACGGATTTCGGGATAGAATTGATTGTCCCAAGTGGAGAACAAAGACGTTGTGACATAGAGCCGTTTGCCGTCGAGCGAGAGTTGGATCATCTGCGGCCCTCCGGTGATCTTGCGCCCATTTACGACCGGTGCCTTGCCGAGCAGGCCGCCCATCCAGACTTGCCCCGTCAGTTTCGGGTTTGATGGATCGGTGATGTCATACTGGCGAAGGTCGCCGTGCAACCAGTTCGAGAAATACAAGAACCGGTCGTCCATCGAGAGCAGTATGACGGTGATCAGGCCGGGGACGGGAATCGGCCATTCCGGATGACGCTCGTTTTCGACATCGATGATCTTTTCGACGATCCATTCGTTGCCCTTCTTGTACCAGTGCAACACGTTCGATGACATCGCCGCTCCCACAAAGCCGTGACTTGAAGCAGGGTCGTGATGGAACCGAACTTCGAGCGGGACAAGACCATCCTCTCCGAGATAAACGGAGTGCTCGACCTTCTTCTGCTCGAAATCCCAGAAATGCAGTTCGCGGCCGTATTTCAGAAGTCCGACTTCCTCCAGATCGAAGCCCGGCATGAAGGTGTTGGGTCCGGCCCATTCGCTGGACACCATGACGTTGTGGCGCGGCTGGTACCAGAAGTCGTAATTGAACTTCATCTTGCCGAGATCGGACTCCCAGCGTCCGACGATTTCAAAATCCTCGTCGATTTGGAGGAACCCGCCGGGCGGTTCGCCCTTCTCATCTCCTAGCATCGAAATAATGATATCCGAGCCGAGGCAGTGGACTGTGTGCGGCGCCGACAAGCCGGTCTTGGCTTTGATTTCGTGTCCCTGGATCACTTTGTGCAGTCTGGGGTTACGGGGATCGGTGGCGCAATCGACGATGTGCAGGTTTGACGAGCGCACGCCAGGAACGATCAGGTAGCGCCGCTCCTTGCTGGGATCACCGTGGCACGATGAGCAGGCGTTCCAACCCATATGGTGGAGTTCGTCACCGATGCCAGGCATCTCCAGCCGGCTGATGACCTGACTGTATGTCGGACTATCAGGGTCGGCATCGATGGTTGCAAGGTAGTCGGGCTGCTGGATGCCCGTGCCGATATAGAGTGCGACGGTGTAGAGAAGTTTCTCGCGCGGCGCTTTCATTGCCGCAGCCGGCGAAGCGTAGCCTGGACCACAACAACACCTCCCGTCTTCATTCTTTTCGCTCGCGCCCGCTTCGACCGTTAGCTGCTCGCTACCGGGATTGACCGGTTTTGCCGCGAAAGCTGCAAGCCGCACGGGCATCTGAGTTGCGATGGTCTTTGGAATGGTCGTTTGACCGGCGGCCGTTTTCCCGGCCCCGTTCGACGCTCCAGTCTCTGCAGCCATTAATTCACCTCTACCATTTTGATCGTGACTGACCTCGGCCAGGAAACGCTTCTCAATCCGCCTTTCCCTGATTTGCTTGACCTAGGTTTGCGTTTCCTCGCCTTGGCCCGCATAGAGCGCGGCCAGCGCCTCCTGCTCCAGCTCCGCGTAGCGCTTTGTTGCCGTGCATGTAATTTCGCGGGGGCGCGGAAGATCGACGTCGATGATCTTCACGATCCGACCGGGCGCGTCCGACATCAAATAGATGCGGTCTGCGAGGAACAAAGCCTCCTCGAGTTCGGCCGTGATGAAGACGGTCGACAGGCGCGTGTCCTCGAACAGCTTGAGATAATACTCCTGCATCAGTTCCCGGGTCATGACGTCGAGTCCGCGGAACGGTTCGTCCAGGATCATGACTTTTGGGCTGTTGACGAGTGCTTGCGCCAACTCCGCGCGTCGCATCATGCCGCCCGACAGTTGTCCAGGGTATTTGTCCTTGAAGTCGCCAAGGCCGAACCTCTGCAGCAGGCTGTTTGATGCCGCGACAGCATTGCTGCGCGATCCTCCGCGCGAGAGGGGTCCGAAAATGACGTTCTCTTCCACGGTCATCCAGGGCCATAGCGCGGTTTCCTGAAACACCATGAGCCGGTCCGGCCCCGCGTCCGTGATCGGTGATCCGTCGATGGTCAGCGTGCCGCGATCGGGGCGGACGTAACCCGCCAGCATTTGGGCCAACGTCGACTTTCCGCAGCCCGAAGTTCCCATCACGACGTTGAGCATTTCTGGCTCGAATACGAATGAGCAATCTTTCAGTACTTCGACCGGCGGCTGATCCTTCAAGACGTAGGATTTGGCAAGATTGGTGCCAACAAGCGCACCTTGAGCACTACTCATCTGCTTCCTCCGTCGGGACCTGCATGCAGCTGTTCATCGCTTGTATTTCCACGGCATCATGCGGCGTTCGATGATGTCCACGACCATCGTCGACAGATAGCCGGCAAGACCGATGCTGATCATTCCGACAATCACCACCGGCGGCGTGCTTGAGACATAGCCTTCCCACGTCAAACGGCCGAGACCGCTGTCGCTGGCGATCATCTCGGCGGCGATGACGACATTCCAAGTCACCGCAATCCCGAGCGTCATGCCGACTGCGATGGCTGGGAGCACGGCCGGAATCATGATCCGGCGGAAGATGCGCATTCGGCTCGCGCCGAGCGACCGGGCCAGCCAGATGTGCTCCTGCTTGATGGAGCGGACGCCGTCGTAAATGTTGATCGTGATGATGAAGAATGCGCCGATAAACGTGATGAAAATGATGCTCGCTTCGTTTGT
>JAJFHK010000529.1 GCA_021775655.1 Filomicrobium sp.
GTGATGAGCATTGAAGCGATCATGCATCTGGTGCTCGGGCTGTTGATTGCCGTCTTTGCCGGCCTGATGGTTCTGCCCGCCTACAAGCGGCGAACCGTACGGATGACAACTGACGCTATCAAGCGTTCCATGCCACTTACCGAAGCAGAGATTCGGGCAGACAAGGACCGGCTGCGTGCCGAATATGTACTCACGCAGCATGAACTCGAAAGCAAGCTAGAGAAGGTCAGCCTGACCAACGCTCGTCAGCGCGTCGAGATTAACCGGCGTGATGCGGCGATAACAGCGCTTGAAGAAGACATTGAGCGCATGCGTTCTTCGCTCGAAGAGCACGCTAATGCTCACCGGGTGCTTGAGCAAACGATCATGGACCGATTGCCTCGCGTGGAGTCTCGCCTCGCCGAAGCGCGCCGTCTGGTTCTTCAACGCGATCGGGAAATCGCGCAGCTATCGCAAACCGCAGAACGCCAGGGCCGTGCGCTCGAAGATGCCAACCAGATCAACACCAAGGGCCGGGACGAAGTTTTACGGTTGAATGCCGCCCTTGCCACGCGGGCATCGCGTGGCCGCGACACTTACGGTGATGATCGCCAGGATGGTGAAATCGCACTGCGCACCGAACTTGAAGGGTTACGCGCCAAAACACGCGAACAGGCTTCGATGATTGCTCGGTTGCAAGGGTTGCTGGGGCGTACTGGTGGGCGCGTTGGTATTGGCGGTACAGGACGGCCTGGCGAGGGTTTGAGCGCGCAACTGATGAATGACGGCAACAGCGAGCCGCTGGCGTTGCGCAGCGCGGATGAGGAGATTGCGCGGCTCAGGACGGAGCTTGGGGAGGCCGAGGCGCGACTTCGCTCGCTGCAGAATTCTGCCGATGCCGAACATGAATCCGCGACGCAGCTCGATACGCAAATCGCAAGTCTTAAGTCGAGCAATGAGGACAAGCAATCTGAGCTGCGCCAATTACGTGCTGAATTGTCAGCCTACAAGGATGCTGAGCGTGACGACAAAGGTTTGCGCGAAGGCAAAACCGCGATGCGAGCCAAGATCGCCTCGTTGGAGTCGAAGACCAAGGAGCAGACGGAAATGGTCCAGAGGCTGCGTGCTGAAATTGCAGCGGCCAATGAGCGGACCGCGCGACAGGCGGCGCACTTCACTGATGAGCTGCGCAGGCTTGGAGCGGGATCTTATCAGACTTCAGCGTCTCCGCGTCGAGGACGAGGCGAAGCTCCGTCCCGGAAGCCGTTGAGTGAGCGGATCACCGAACCTGGTCCTGGTGAGAATAGGGTGGCTCAAGCTGAAACCGGTAGCCTGAAGCGGGCGTCAGGTTTTTTGCGGGCCCTGGGTGGCGGTGGTACTGCAGCGGCAGCTAATCAGGAAGATGCTGTTGCCGTGGCAAGCGCAGTGTCGTCAGCAACCGCCGAATCTACGGGTGGTGCCGAGAACGGAAAAGGCGCAAGCGCGTCAGCTGCGACAGCGGCTGAATCTACTGGTTCCCCTGCTGAACCCGCTAAGAAAACCCCCCGCCGCGGAGGCCTTCTTGAGCGCATTATTCGGGCAGATAACGCTGATTAGGCGCACTAACCCACATTTCGTGCAATAGTTCGACGCCCGGCGATGCTAATCAGTCAGGGGCATACAATTTCGCTCGGGCGGAAAGTGGTTTTTCGACCTTTGAGCCCGGTTACGTGATGTGTCGTTCTAGGGGGGCGTTATGCAACAGGTTATCAATCAGCTCGGCCAACTTCTGCAGCAGATCATTGCAATGCTGGTGAAGTTTTTTCAGCTCGTGTGGACATGGTCGTTCGGGCAAATCGTTTCGGTATTCCAATCGGACTGGCAGTCGTTGCCAATTTGGAAAATCGTGGTTCTGGTCGCCGTTTGCGCAGGTATCGTCTATGTCCTCTACAAGGCAGTCATTCTGTTGTGGGGAGCAGCTGAGGCAATACTCAAAGCTTTCATCGCTTTGCTAGGCGTGCTGGTGAGTATCCTGCCCTACATCGTCATTGCCGGAGTGATTGCAGCCGCAGGTGGATACGTTATCCAAAACGTAAATTTCTAAGCGGCAATGGTTTCGGTTCGCCGTTCTTGCGGGCTGTGATTGTGAGCGCCGGGCCAGAAACTGTGCTGCCTCGAAAACGCATCGCGATACGTGTGTGCCCATCGATTTATCCGATTGCTGCTGCGCTCTAACTGGTATGCGTAGTACGTGGCCAAGCGATCGCGAGGATTGCAAGTGCCAACAAGACTGGAGCGATTGCGAAGTCGCTTCGCCCGAGCGTCGATAATGTCAGGGCCGTGACTACACACCACATTGCAGGTATCAGTGCAGAAACCAGTCGGACTCTGCCGTTGAGCAAGGCTATCGCGCCAAGTGATGCGACGGCCGTCGGATCCGGAGTAAGTCCGAAAAATTGCGCTCCTCTCATGCTGGTGCCGGTGGCTACTTCAATCACTGGATAAAGGAGGCCAGAAGTCAGCACGCCGACCCCAATAGTGTGGGCGACCCGGTGGTTGGTTGAAGAGATCAGTCCCGTGGCTCCACGCAGCCCGAGTAGAATTAGCAAGGCACCTTGAATTCCTGCGAGGGGCGCAATGTAAGAGCCGAGCCAATTGATCGTTTGGTAACGCCCGAGAAAGAACGCGCCTCCAACCACAAGCCATGCAGCACCAAGAATCAAGAATGCAATGCGCGTGCTGGCAGGCGTACCCCGTACAAGAAGAATCAGCACGGCTGCGCCAAGTCCCAACGACACGAGCTGCGCTGGCCAAAAATCTTGATTGTGCAGAACGAAGAGGCGCTCGTAGACCTGTGGAGAGAACAGTAGAAAATCGGACAGGGAGTAGCTCGACCAATCCCCCATCTCAAAGCTGCGCAATATGATCGATGATGGTCTTGCGCATAGTTGAGTCCGGCAACGGGCCAGCTGCGGATTCAAGATTCTCTTTGACGTGGTCGATGCGCGTCGTCGCGGGAATGGCACAGGTAACCGCCGGATGTGAAATGACGAATTTCAAGAGCAGCTGTGGCCAGTTCCGTGCACCGATCTCTGAAGCAATTTTTGGCAGTGGTTTTCCTGAGAAGCGCGCAATAAGTGAGCCACGCTGAAATGGACGGTTGACGATTACTGCGATACCGCGTTCGCGTGCCAGCGGGAGAAGTCGATTCTCGGGTTCTCGGTCGAGCACATTGTAGGTTAACTGCACGAAGTCGATATCCTGGCTCATCATGATCTCTTCGAGGTCGCCGTGACGGCGGCCATGAGACGTTGTGATGCCGACGTACCTGATTTCCTTCCTGGCCTTCTTCTCCTGCAACATTTCGAGATGGGCGCGCCATGACAGGAGGTTATGCACCTGCATGAGGTCCATGATTTTCAGCCGCCAGAGGTTGCGCGTTTCAGTAAATTGGGTCGGGCCTTCGGACTTTGAAGAAGTCCAAATCTTGTCGGCTGAAAATGCAGATTCTGGGAAGCCGAGTTTTTCGAGCGCAAACCCGATGGTCGCCTGTGAAGACCCGTACATCGGCGACGAGTCGATCAATCTTCCGCCGCTCTCGAAGAATGCTGCGATCACATCGGCACTGGCGTCGAGAAGCTTCGGGTCGTTGCCGACATTAAAAGTGATCCAGCTGCCGAGGCCGACGATCGGTAAAACTTCCCCTGTCGATGGAATTTGCCGCGTGAGAGGAAGTGCCTGAGTTTTCGCAGAAAGGCCTCCCGGGGTCAGTCCTGCAACCGTTGCGGCGGCGGTTCCTTGTAGGATCGTTCTGCGACTAAACTGCATCGCCATCCCCCATTCGGGTTCTTACATCAAACATGCGCCTATCAGCTTCTTGATAATACCAGATGGGTGGCCGCGCGGAAATTGCGATGGTCGGCACAAGTTTCGATCAGGGCAAAGTTGGCGTCCCGTACGGGGTTCGAACCCGTGTTACCAGCGTGAGAGGCTAGCGTCCTAACCACTAGACGAACGGGACAGTGGCGACAACGTATGTGGGAGCGGGGTCGAAATTCTGCAAGCAGTGCTTGTCTATGTGGGCAGTGCGTTTTTAGTTTGCGCCGGGGGCGAAGCGCCATTTCTTAAGAACTGCGCCGCTGTTGGCATCGATTACCATCATGCCGGTGCCGCGCGTATCCTGGAATCGAACCATCACGGTTCCGTCTTTCATAGGTTGAATGTCCTCAACGACCGCGCCCGGTGGCAGTTCGATAATCTGTTCAATTGCGGCGTTGGCCGGTGGGACAGCTACCGGAGCG
The DNA here is from genome assembly GCA_021775655.1 of Filomicrobium sp. Lineage (GTDB taxonomy): Bacteria > Pseudomonadota > Alphaproteobacteria > Rhizobiales > Hyphomicrobiaceae > Filomicrobium. The sequence continues at coordinate 4,260 of JAJFHK010000529.1, forward strand.
GAGGTAGACGCACCTGAAAGGACCGCAGAGTTCTGACCTTCGGGCTGATATAGAGTCAGGTAGGCTATGCGCGCGATGACGGTCGCAAAGCCCAGCACGACAAAGATGCCGAGCACGATGACAAGGATTTGCAGGCGCGCAACGTTTTTGGGATGGTTTACCCAGGATCGAAAATCGGGATCTTTCGATTGCGGGGCTGATTGATTGTGTTGCGGATGGGCCTTGTCATTATTTTCGTGCGCGTGCTTTGTCATCGTATGGATGGCCTGTTCCTCATACCGCATTAAAATTCAAGAAAAGGAATCCGGGGTTGAACCCAACGACACGCGAACTCTTCGTCAGTGAGGAAGAGGCCGGCGAACGGATCGACCGTTGGCTTGCCGCGAAAATTCCAGAGCTAAGCCGGTCGCGGATCCAGACCCTGATCAAGTCTGGGGCGGTAACGTCCAGCGGCGGGACGATAGGGGACGCTGGGGAGCGGGTCAAACCCGGTCGCAGCTATTCGATAAGCGTTCCTGAAGCTGAGGAAGCGACGCCGCGCGGCGAGGACATCGCGCTCGATGTCGTCTTTGAAGACAACGACTTGATCGTGATTGACAAGCCGGCCGGACTTGTCGTTCACCCGGCGCCGGGACATGCTACCGGCACGCTCGTCAACGCGTTGATACGACATTGCGGAGCCGGCTTGTCAGGAATCGGTGGCGTTAAGAGGCCAGGTATCGTGCACCGGCTCGACAAGGATACCTCCGGACTTTTGGTCGTTGCCAAGAACGATGCCGCGCACAAGTCGCTGTCGGAACAATTTGCCGAACATGGTCGCGACGGGCGTCTGCACCGAGCGTACAAAGCGTTGTGCTGGGGCGTTCCGGACCGGCCGAGTGGGATTGTCGATGCTCCTTTGGGGCGTAGCCAAGCCAATCGCAAGAAGATGGCGGTGGTCGCGGAAAAATTCGGGCGATCTGCCAGGACGCATTATCATGTGGAGGAGATTTTCGCGGATACCGACGGGCAGCCGTTCGTGTCCTTGATGCGGCTCGAACTTGAAACCGGGCGCACTCACCAAATCCGCGTTCACATGGCTCACATCCGGCATCCGGTTCTGGGTGACCCGGTTTATGGAGCTGGCTTCAAAGCGAGTGCAAGGCGGCTAGGTGATGATGCGCGCGATGTTTTGAACCGGCTTCGACGGCAGGCGCTGCATGCTGCGGAGCTGGGCTTCGAGCATCCGATTAGCGGCGAGGCTAAATTCTTTGACAGCCCGCTACCAGACGACATGAAGCGTCTGATTTCAGCCCTGACGTAATCGGCTGTCCGGAGTGCCTGGATTATTCTGGAAGCGCCGGTTCAAACTTGGTTTTGGCACCGTACGATTCGGGAACCAATTTTCGAATGAGTTCGTTGAAGCTCTTAGAATTCACAG
>JAJFHK010000054.1 GCA_021775655.1 Filomicrobium sp.
AGTCACGATGCGTTTGCGAAGGTCCGGATCGAGTGGCTTGGTCATGGATGCTGGCCCCCTCGCCCAGCATCCATGTTGAATCACTGTTCGCGACCGATGGGAATCCCCCAACCGAGTCCGTCAAACATGAACACGCTCTAAAGGCGAGCGCCCGTCGAAATAATCAACTGCGCTCTGATTCGACCTGGGCGATAGCCTGCTCCATGGCTGTCACCATCTGAGCGCGTAGTTCCTCGTCAGATACGTTGACGCCTTTGGCGTCGAGGTCGGCGCGAACCTTGCGGAAAACATCTTCATCGCCTGCTTCGGCCAGATCGGCCCGGCGCACTTCCTTCTGATAATTCGCGACCTCATCACCAGAAAGACCGAGCTTTTCAGCGACCCAGGCGCCCAGCACATTGTTTCGGCGGGCTTCGGATTTGAATTTGAGATCCTGGTCGTGCGCGAACTTCTTTTCGTATGCCTTTTCCCGATCGTCGAACGTCGTCATAAGTGGTCTCCACCGATAGTAGCTAAGGGGCGACACATTCGCGCCTAGGTTTAGTTAACGCGTATCGTAAACGCCGCGTTTCACACCGACTGCCTACCTGTTAACGTCAGTATTTTCAATGGCTTGGTTCCTGGTCAACGATGCCGCAGGCTAGGACTGCCGTTAACATTGTTTCGCTGGGGGCCATCGGCTAATCTCTCCTGCCCGGAGCGTTCTTCTTGAGATTGAAGCATATGAGTGGCCTTTCGGGCAGGCAGAAAAGACCGCGCGTTGCGGCGTCCACAGCCCTTTGGGACTTTCAATGGTCCCGGGGCCTACCGACATATATAGGTAGAACAGCAAGCGTATGGCATGAGCTCGATCATTCTAAAAGGACCAGGCATGAACAGGCGCCGCCGTATCTACGAGGGCAAAGCCAAGATCCTCTATGAGGGTCCGGAGCCAGGCACCCTAATTCAGCATTTCAAAGACGACGCGACCGCTTTCAACGCAGAGAAACATGCGCTGATCGAGGGCAAGGGCGTGCTCAATAACCGTATCTCGGAGCTCATTTTCACGAAACTGGGCGAAATCGGCGTGCCGACTCACTTCATGCGCCGTTTGAACATGCGCGAGCAGTTGATCCGCGAAGCTGAGATTATTCCGATCGAGGTTGTTGTGCGCAATGTCGCGGCTGGTTCGCTGGCAAAACGTCTGGGCCTCGAAGATGGCTCGGCTCTGCCGCGCTCGATTATCGAATTCTACTATAAGGACGATAAGCTCGGCGACCCGATGGTCTCCGAAGAGCATATCACGGCGTTCGGCTGGGCGGCGCCCCAGGAAATCGATGAGATGATGCAGCTAGCGTTGCGTATCAACGATTTCCTCGTCGGGCTGTTCCTGGGCATCGGTATCAGGCTCGTTGACTTCAAAGTGGAATTTGGCCGCCAGTGGGAAAACGACATGATGCGGATCATCCTGGCTGACGAAATCAGTCCGGACTGTTGCCGGCTGTGGGACGTCAAGACCAACGACAAGCTCGACAAGGACCGGTTCCGACAGGATCTCGGTGGCATGCTGGAAGCCTATCAGGAAGTCGCCCGCCGGCTTGGAATCCTAAACGAAAACCGCCCGACCGTTGGTTCGACACCGGTGCTTGTTTCTTCAAATACGCCCGAAGGCAAACCGCACTAAGTTTCGAACCACGCCCCGCATTGTCCATGGCGGGTGCTTGTGCTTCAGCGCAAGTAGATTCGCAAAGCGAGCCATTGCTGGCAGTCGACCCGGGGGAAAACGTATGAGAGCCCTTATTAAAATCACCTTGAAGAATGGCGTTTTGGATCCACAAGGTAAGGCCATCGAGAATGCGCTCGGCGCACTTGGCTTCGATGGCGTCTCCGATGTCCGCCAAGGCAAGCTGATCGAACTCGATCTGGCGGCCAAAGATGAGGCGGCCGCTCGAGATGAAGTCGAGCGTATGTGCCAGAACCTTCTGGCCAACACCGTGATCGAAAACTACTCGATCGAGCTGGTGAGTGGATAACAAGCGCCAGCTACAGCGGAGCTGCCGATGGCGATTGGAACCGAATTTGATGGTGCGGGCGAGTCCAGTGGTGCTGCGCGTGCTGTCAGGTCCATGGCTGTGAATGCTTTGGTGTTTATCGCGTTCCCGCTATTTGCCACGGTGGCCGTTGCGATTTGGGTGCCGCGATGAAGCCAGTTTGTAACTCTTCCGGCAATTCTGCGAACATGTCGCTTCTCCTGGCGCTCACTTGCATCGTTTGCATACTTGCACCTGGCTCGGTCAATGCAGGTGGGGGGGCGGCGGTACTCACGTTTCCGTTGGCGATCGCGTGCGAAACCAGCGCCGTAAAGCTCGACGCGAGTCCGTTTGAAGCCAGCAAGGGTGATATCGGCTTCGAACTTACTCTGGACGATACTTCAAACCCTAAGGGGCCGGGTCGCTGGAGAGTTACGAAGAGTGGTGACGAACACTCTGTATCATTTTCCAAGGCGACGCAGGCAAGCTGCAATCCGGACTGTCCCTTCACTCAGGGCAAAGATGGATCACTGCAGCTTTGGTCGCCAAAACCGTTGGCTCTGACACAGCTCGATGACAAGACCGCTTTGATTCTGGTGACGATCAACACGACCACTTTGGAATTAAAAGCGTCGTCGTTCCGGAAAAAAGAGCTTGCAGGTCTAGAGCGCGGTGACTGCAAGATTACGGGGGAGGCAGCGAGCGAGCCTGTGTCCAGTCCCACAACTGGAACGCCGCACGCAGTAGAGGGC
>JAJFHK010000055.1 GCA_021775655.1 Filomicrobium sp.
GACTGCGAACTTGGCGACCGCGCCTATCGCGAATGCTGGGTCGAGCAGGCGGCAATGCTGGCGAACGGCACCTCCACGAAAGGTGCCGCCCGCCGCGCCTGCGGTACTCCAGCATGGTTGGTACCCTATCCGGCCGAAGGACTGCGAAGAGATCCCAAAGCATTCGCAGCCCTCAGCCGACCGCTTGTCACACCGATCCGCAATGAGCGCGCAACGAAACCAAATGAAATTCCGCCTGCAACCGAAACGGCGCCACCTGTTACCGTACCGGACGAATCTGCACCGGCCCCAAATACCGCAATCAGCCCACCACCAATCCCCGTGGGTCCGTGCAATGAGCCCGAGCCGGCACCAATAATAGTTTCCGGGAATTCGCCAACGAGCATACCCGTTCAAGCTGAACTCCCACTCACTCCCCCAGCTCAGCCGTCTTCTGAGCAGATTCCAGGTGATGGACTGGAGCGCGCTGATAACAACTTCGAAAGCCTTGATCACGAACAATATGAAGAGGCCGAAGTAACGATCCGGCCGCGCGCCTGCTCATCTCTCGAAAGCGATCTAAAATCGGCAAACGAGAATGACGAGGAATCCAAAGACCTGGATAACTTCGACGAGCCGGAATCGCTTTCCTCAAGACTGTCGGAACCCGACCGACCAACCAGCAATGGAGGCGATGAACAAGCCGCCTACCTGCAAAACGTCGCAGAAGCTTCAGTCGAAATCGTTGGCGCGCGGCCGTTCGAAAAATCCCGTCAGAGCCAGCAGACCGCCTCTGTACCTTCAATTCCCAAACGTGAAAGCCCGGCCAAAAAGCCACCAGCGGTGGAACAGCGCGCTGTCAGCCGATTTCTAAAGGCCCTGCGAGGGCGTTGACGGCGCGCGAGCATGCTTTAGTTATTGCTGCATCGCGAAAAGACCGTATGCCAGACGGCATGTCCTCGCTATCCTAAGCCGAAAATCGGTCGGATCACGCCCTTACAACAGCCAGCTTGGGACATGCACCAAAGTGCAGGCGTTCCTGGCCAAGATCAATAATCGCCGCCGCCTGACGCGCCGCACGAATTTAAGGACGACATCGCATGAGCACCGTCGAAGTTGTTGCAGACACCGAAGCATTGGCCGATCCGACTGAGTTCATGGATCGCGCAAACGCTTCACTTGAGGCCGCCACACGAATTCTCGAACTCGCCAAGACTGGCGTACGCGGCATCGTTGAGAGTGCCGGCAAAGATCTCGATGCAGTCCAGCACACGACACACGGACTAGCCTGGCTTGCGACGACGGTTGAAGGTCTGCGGCAGATGCACGCCTGGGCTAGTAAACTACGCGACGAAGGCCGCTTCAGCGACACGGAAGAATTATTGACGCGCGTCGCATTCGCCGAATACCTCAGCCAGATCGCCGGCGGCATTCCAATGAGCCAGGTCGAGATGATCCGCCCTACTGAATTGGGCATTTCCCGCTCGGAAATTCGTGCATTCGAGGACGCTACGGCCGATCTCGTAACGAGCGGTTCCGCAGCGAGTGTGAAAGCGCGGCTCGCCAAACTCATCTCGGACGCCCAAGGCGCCACGACGTACGGCGACTCTGGCCTGGATGAAATGTATGCGGAAATTCACGAACAGATGCGCCGGTTCTCGGAAGCAGAAGTCGTACCCCACGCGCATGAATGGCATCTGGCCAACGACTACATTCCAATGGAAATAATTGAGAAGGTTTCTGAACTCGGCGTATTCGGTTTGACGATCCCCGAAGAGCTTGGCGGCCTGGGGCTTGGCAAGGAGGCCATGTGCGTCGTCTCCGAGGAACTGTCGCGCGGTTACATTGGTGTCGGTTCGCTCGGCACCCGCTCCGAGATCGCTGGCGAACTTATCCTTCACAACGGCACCGAGGAACAGAAACAAAAGTACCTGCCGAAAATCTCGACCGGCGAAATTCTCCCTACCGCCGTCTTTACCGAACCCAACGTTGGTTCGGACCTAGCTTCACTAAAGACGCGCGCCGTCAAGAACGGCGACACTTACAAGGTCACCGGCCAGAAGACCTGGATCACGCACCCAGTTCGCGCCGACCTGATGACGCTCCTCGTGCGCACCAACCCGGATGAGAAAGGCTACCGCGGCCTCTCCATGCTGCTTGTTGACAAGCCGCGTGGCGATGACAGCAACCCGTTCCCGGCGGAAGGCATGACCGGTGGCGAGATTGAGGTGCTCGGCTATCGCGGCATGAAAGAATACGACATCTCGTTCGACGACTACTCAGTGTCCGAAAGCCAGCTTCTCGGTGGTGTCGAAGGTCAGGGCTTCAAGCAGCTTATGAACACCTTCGAAGGCGCCCGCATCCAAACCGCAGCCCGTGCCGTCGGCGTTGCCCAATGCGCAATGGACCTGGCGCTAAGCTACGCCCTCGACCGCGTTCAGTTCGGCAAACCGATTTATGAATTCCCTCGCGTCGCAAACAAGGTCGTCATGATGGCGACCGAGGTCATGATCGCACGCCAGCTCACATATTTCGCGGCCCGCGAAAAGGACATGGGCCATCGTTGCGATCTGGAAGCTGGCATGGCTAAGTTGCTCGGCGCACGCGTTGCATGGGCAGCCGCTGACAACGCTTTGCAGATCCACGGCGGCAATGGATTCGCCCTCGAGTATCCGGTATCGCGCGTTCTTTGCGATGCACGTATCCTCAACATCTTCGAAGGTGCCGCCGAAATCCAGGCCCAGGTCATTGCCCGCCGCCTATTGGAACCGGCTAAGGGTTGAACTCATGCGGCCGCGCGTAAACGTATCTTCGCCAAGGCCAACAACCAATATGAAAGCATGCCGATGTCCGCCGCCGCCAACGAACTGATTGCCCCGCGCCGCAAGTCGGTTGCCGTCAGCGTTGGTGGCATCGTCGTCGGTGGCGATGCGCCAGTCGTTGTGCAGTCGATGACAAATACCGACACGGCAGATATCGCTGCAACGGTAACGCAAGTAGCTGCCCTCGCTCGCGCCGGTTCGGAACTTGTCCGCATCACCGTCGACCGCGACGCAGCCGCCAAAGCTGTTCCGCACATTCGCGACAAGCTTGAAGCCATGGGCTGCAACGTGCCACTTGTCGGCGACTTCCATTACATCGGCCACACGCTACTTGCTGACAATCCTGCATGTGCCGAGGCGTTGGCGAAGTACCGCATCAATCCCGGTAACGTCGGCTTCAAGGACAAGAAGGATCGCCAGTTCTCGTCCATCATTGAGATGGCGATCAGGTGCGCCAAGCCCGTGCGCATTGGCGTCAATTGGGGTTCGCTGGATCAGGAACTCCTGACCCGCTTGATGGATGAAAACGCAACATCCCCCGACCCCAAGGATGCCCGCGCCGTCATGCATGAAGCGATGGTGCTTTCCGGCCTGCATTCGGCCGAACGAGCTGAAGAATTGGGCCTCGGCGCTGACGAGATCATCATCTCTGCCAAAGTCTCGGCGATCCAGGATCTCATCGCAGTCTACTCAGCGTTGGCGCGCCGCTGCGATTACGCCCTGCACCTGGGGCTCACTGAAGCCGGCATGGGTTCGAAAGGCATTGTCGCCTCTTCAGCCGCGATGGGCATTCTTCTGCAGCAGGGTATCGGCGACACCATTCGCTTTTCGCTGACGCCCGAACCCGGCGGCGACCGCACCGTTGAGGTTCAGACCGCCCAAGAACTGCTGCAAACGATGGGCTTGAGATCGTTCGTCCCCATCGTCGCCGCCTGCCCCGGTTGCGGCCGCACCACGTCAACCGTCTTCCAGGAACTGGCACGCGACATCCAGAACATGATCCGCGAACGCATGCCCGACTGGAAGTCGCGCTACCCCGGCGTTGAAACACTTAACCTTGCCGTCATGGGCTGCATCGTCAATGGTCCTGGTGAATCGAGGCACGCCGATGTCGGCATATCGCTTCCTGGCACCGGCGAAACTCCAGCCGCTCCAGTTTTCATAGACGGCAAAAAATCTATCACGCTGCGCGGTCCAGCTATTGCCGCTGAATTCAAGGCGATTGTCGAGGACTACATCGAGAAGCGCTTCGGCGCCGGCTCGTCTATCCAATAGCGAAACAAAAACGAACGCGCCCGTTTCCGAGCGCGTTGCAAAGTTTCTTGAACGTATGTCTGCTGATCCGTGCCGGCTTACCGAGTACGGGCACCGCTATCGCGACGCGTGAACAGCGGAGCGCGTAGCTTGCGCTCAATTTTCGGCCAAACGATCGGGCGACGAACGAGGGGCGCACGCTCGCGCTTGAACAAGCGAACCGCCGGTCGCGGCTCGCGCGGCAACAGCTTGAACAGCGGATCGCGAGGCTTGCGCTCGAATTTTGGCCAAACGATCGGACGGCGCACCATGGGAGCACGCTCACGCTTGAACAAGCGAACTGCTGGTCGCGGCTCGCGAGGCAACAGCTTGAATAGCGGATCACGAGGCTTGCGCTCGATCTTTGGCCAAACGATCGGGCGGCGTACGAGCGGAGCAACCGGTGCACGTTCACGGAGCACCACCAAACGTGTGCGCACTTTGGAAACGGCCTTGCAAAGTCGGCAGTCATGCCCGCGATCGCGGGCATGGCCGGCTTCCGAAATGGTTGGCATGCCGGAAACCGCAACGGCGACCAGCGCTGCGGTGGCAACGAACTTGAACATGTGAACTCTCCAGATCTGACAAGTGATACACATCGCATCCAGTGTGCATCGATGGCGCCAAAATGCTGTGATCACAGAGAAAACTCATCTCAAGCCTGCGTCTATGGTTAAGATTTAACCTCTTTGTCCATTCCCGGACCCTTATCGATCCCGCTCGGCAACAAAATCGGCAGCCTGCAGCAAGGTCTCAGCACGCCCACCGAAGGGCGCCAGCGCCAATTTTGCCTCTTGAACGGCCCGGCTTAGCTCGCCGCGCGCTTCTTCCAAGCCGATGAGCGACACCAGCGTCGCCTTACCAGCTGCCGCATCCTTTGCAACGGCCTTGCCAACGGTCGCTTCGTTGCCTTCAACATCGAGGAGATCATCGGCAATTTGAAACGCCAGTCCAATTTTCGTTCCGAAAGCCCTGAGCGCTGACTGCTCACCCTGACCTGCTTGCGCCAAAATTGCACCAGCCTCACACGAGAACCGGATCAGCGCCCCGGTCTTCATCGCTTGTAACCGGCAGATATATGCAGAATCGGGCGGCGACGGGGTGCCAAGCTTGTCCGCTTCTAAATCAAGCGCCTGTCCTCCAACCATTCCCCGAACGCCACTCGCCTCGGCAAGACCTGCGACAAGACTGGAGCGGACGCCATGACCGTGACCACTGTGGGCATCGTCTTTTGAGGACGCCACCAGAATCTCGAATGCCAATGCCTGCAGCCCATCGCCGGCAAGAATTGCCGTCCAGTCGTCGAATTCACTCCAAACCGTCGGCCGCCCCCTGCGTACCTCGTCATTGTCCATCGAAGGCAGGTCGTCGTGAACGAGGCTATAACCGTGGATGAGTTCGACCGCTATGGCTGTCGGAAGTGCCCTTTCACGACTCACTTCAAACAGATGAGCGCTCTCCAAAACCAGAAACGGCCGCAACCGTTTTCCACCTCCAAGAATCGCATGCCGCATGGCAGCAACCAAGCGCTCCGACGCTCCTGTTACGAACTCGCTTTCGAGAAGTCGCGCCAGTTCCTCTTCGACCAGCTCTTCCGTATGTCCAAGACTGTCGGCAAAATTCATCTTCGGCAATTCCGGTTATGGGGCCTCGACCTGGAAAGACTAGAATGCGGGTCGTCGCCATACCAGCGCGGCTCCGCAAGAATCATTGTCACGTGGGACTGGCGCTGGCGGACGATTACGCCTATAACCCCGCCTTCAAAGCTCCCCGTGAAAGCGGGCTGAGAGGAATTGGCGCTGCGCCGGTTTTCCGGTGGGTACTGGCAGATTTAGCCGAACGCTGCCCCTGCGACCCGCCTTGTGACCAATAAATACCTGCCTGGAGAAGACTAATGGCCGTTCCAATGAAGAAAGTCTCGCGCCAAAAGCGCGGGTCCCGCCGTTCACACGACACACTATCAGCGCCGACATACGTCGAAGACAAGGATTCTGGCGAGCGCCGCCGCCCGCATCATATTGATCTGAAGTCCGGAAAATACCGCGGCCGTCAGATTTTGGAACCAAAGTCCGACGTCTGATCGGCGGCAAATCGACTTGCGCGTTCTGAATTCAATGCTCGACCCCTCGATCAGGCCAGCAATTGATCATTCGTATGCGTACTTGCCGCCCTGAAGTGAAAACGCCATAAAGTCGCTTTAAGCCGATCATGCGCTTGCGTATTGTTGGCGACGGACAACAGTACCCAACATGCATCGTCGCATTGTTGGAGTTGAGCATAAGTATCCAGCACGCGTCAGGGTCGTGTTGGTCAGGCAACAACCAGCTACGCACGTCACCGGCTGACAGGGGAGTAACGTATGTCGATCCGATCCTTGCCGCTCATGATCTTAGCATTCATCTTCTACAACATCGTGGTTTTGTTCGGTTCGAGCGACGTCGGAAGTTCCGAGGGCATCCTACGTTCCGTCTTCTTCTCCTTACCATCGTTCCGCGGCGTTGCCGATGGAGTGGAAGCCGTCAAATGGACCTTCACTTGGGGCGATCTAATAATCCTGGTGTCGATGTTCCTCCTGTTCATCGAGATTTTGAAAGCGACCTACACCTCGACCGCTTCCTTGCTCGATCACGGACTTTCCATGCTGGTATTCATCGCCTGCCTGGTTGAGTTCCTGTTGGTTGACGCGGCCTATACGAGTGTCTTCTTCCTAATCATGATCGCGACGCTCATTGATGTTGTTGCCGGCTATACCATCGGCATCCGGGTTGCACGTCGCGATATCGGCTTCGGCGCCGGCATGCACTAATCACGCTGCTTCTGGCTATTAAGATTTTCGTAAGGGCCGGCTCGCAAAGACCGGCCCTTATTGGTTTTGGGCGTTCGAAAGTGGCCTATCCAATAGCACTGCACTTCAATTGTTGTTAGGAGTTTATCTTTAATCTCTCAGATGATGACCGTTCACCGCCGCGTTGGAGGCGGCAGCGGAACCTACCTACTAGGACATCCTCTGTGAGCATTTCGCCCCAACCGATGATGGCAATCAAAGGCCGAGACGACATGCCGAAACCGGATGCATCCAGCGTAAATTCCGACAGGGCTGGCGCGATCAAGCCCTCTGCAAAGCCTAGCGAGCTAATTGAATCCGAAGCCCTTGATCTGGTTGGAACGCTTTCGGCATTTGACGAAAGCGCTTACGTATGGACCTTGGCAACCGACTCACTTGAATGGGAAGAAAATGCCGCGGCAGTCTTCGGATTGGATGACGCGAAAGAAATCTCGACCGGCAAGTCTTTCGAAGCGCGCATCGTCCCCGAACATCGTACGCGCCGCATATCCGTCGTTAGCAGTTCCACTTCCTCCCCCCATGACCGAGGGGTTCCCTATCGCGTTCAGTACCGGTTCCGCCCCGGTGCACTTCGCGGCATCGCCTCGATCTGGCTTGAAGACCATGGCCGCTGGTGGCCTGACAAGGACGGCAAGCCTGCCCGTGCCCGCGGTACCATTCGTGTCGTCAACGAGAGCTTCGTCGCTGAACAAGCCGCGCTCCATGGCTCCGACAGCGATGAGATGACAAGCCAGCTAAACCGTACGCGATTGCCCCAGGCCATCGCAGCGGTGCTGGGCCGCGCTGAACACCGCCAAACTTCGAGCGCGTTCCTAATGATCGCAGTCAATAACCTAGCGTCGGTCAACGAGACCTTTGGCTTCGACATCGGCGACGAGGTCCTTAACGCGACAGCGAAGATTGTAAAGGGCAAGCTAAGGAGCGGCGATCTGCTTGGGCGCTATTCCTCAAACAAATTCGGCGTAATCATCTCAAATAGCGGCGCCGGCGCCATGCGCATCGCCGCGGAACGCTTCATGAAGGCGGTCCGCCAGACGCAGATCGATACCAGCGCCTGCCAGTTGACCGCGACAATTTCTATTGGCGGCATTACCATTCCCGATCAGGCGAGCACCGTTCAACAGGTTTTCAGCCGGTCATTGCATGCACTTGAAGCTGCCAAATCTCAGCGCTTTGATAGCTTTGTCCCATTCGAATCCGACAACGATCAAGAATCGATCCGCCAGCGTCGCATCACTATTGCTGACGACATTATGTCAGCTCTCGACGACGATCGAATGCGTCTCGTCCTGCAGCCTTTGGTGAATTCGAAAACCCGCAAGGCGGACCTCTACGAATGCCTTTTGCGAATGGAAAAACCAGATGGCTCGATTACTTCAGCCGGCGAGTTCATTCCATTCGCTGAGCAGTTCGGCCTGCTGCGTCTCATCGACAAGCGCACCCTGGAACTTTCGGTTGCCTTGCTGCGCAAGCACCCGCGGTTGTCACTTTCCGTCAACGTCTCGAGCATGACGTCCACCGACCAGGACTGGCTTTCGACATTGCAACGCCTCGCCGACCACGACCGCTCACTAACCAAGCGCCTCGTCATCGAGATCACCGAAACGAAGGTAATCGATGATCTCGACCATGCCATCGCCTTCGTTGACACGCTGCGCGAAATGGGCTGCCGCGTCGCGATCGACGACTTTGGCGCCGGCTACACGTCCTTCAAGAACCTTAAGCACCTGCCCGTCGACATGGTCAAAATCGACGGCGCCTTCGTCAAGAACCTATCTGTCGATAGCTCCGACAAGATTTTCATAAAGACGATGGTGGAGTTGGCCGAGACGTTCGGCATGGAAACCGTGGCAGAATGGGTCGGCGATGCAGAAACAGCCGATATTCTCACAAAAGCCGGTATTACTTATTTGCAGGGCTTCCACTTCGGCCTGCCCATCAAGGCAGAAGATCTAATCGACGACGAATGATCCCAGATACAGGCTTCGCGCAATTTTCAATGCCTAATTGTGGGCCAGTGAACAAGCCTGCGCTTCACTCGTCCTTATCCTGAGCCAACTTTTCGATCTTGTGCTGCATGGCTGCAAGTTGAGACTTCAGCTCATCGATCTCGTTGCGCGCAGCAGGAGTTTCCGCATTTCCCTCTTCCCCGGCTCCATCGACACCTTTTGCGCCGGGGTCGGCCGCCGTATTCGGGAACGGGCTCCACATCGACATTGCCTGTTCAAAGATCGCCATGTTCCGCCGAGCATGTTCTTGATAGGCCTCGAACGGGGTCGAATGTGAACCAAACGCCGTCGAAATCTGATCGCGGAAGCGGTCCTGTTCACGCGCCAGCGTCTCCATACTGAATTGGAGATACGTCGGCACCATCCGCGAAATACTGTCCCCATAAAGCCTGATAAGCTGTCTCAGGAATGGAACCGGCAGCAGTGTTTGCCCCTTGCTTTCCTGATCGACGATAATCTGCGTGAGGACCGAATGCGTCAGGTCATCGCCGCTTTTGGCATCGTAGACCACGAAATCTCGATCTGAACGGACCATGTCAGCAAGGTCGTCGAGCGTTACATACGTGCTCGTCTCAGTATTATAAAGACGGCGATTGGCGTACTTCTTGATGACGACAGATTCGCGTTTCTCGTCTCGCGTTTCGGTCTTTTTCAACATTTCGCGCTCGGCTCGGTTTGAATTGGTGAACATCGGCAAACAGGTGCCGCTCTTGTTGCGATGCGACAAGGTATCACAACCGCTGTTCGACTTGGAAGCCGTTTATGCCCGAAATCTGAACAGCGGCAGAAGTCTGGCGACCAAAAGTTCGCCTCATGTCTCGATTGCAGGTGCGAAGTAAGACCTGTTATGACCTGCCTAGGCACTATCGATCATATCGAGCACCGTGCCGAATCTGCCCATCGGCACTTGAATTGAGACGAACCTCAGCCCCGCCATCGCGAGCCGAGTATCCCACGGCCAACCCAGGAGCCCAATTAATGAGTAACGACAACGACATCATCGTAATCGCCAGCGCCGCGCGTACCCCCGTCGGCTCGTTCGGCGGTTCACTTGCATCCCTCCCAGCTCACGACCTCGGAAAGGTAGCGATCCAGGCGGTAATGGAGCGCGCTGGTGTTGAACCTGCCGACGTTTCCGAAGTTATTCTGGGTCAGGTTCTTTCCGCGGGTGCCGGGCAGAATCCGGCCCGCCAAGCATCCGTCAATGCTGGTATACCTGTCGAAAGCCCAGCCTGGGGCATGAACCAGTTATGCGGTTCCGGATTGCGTGCGGTCGCCCTCGGCGCTCAGCAAATCAGCGACGGTTCAGCGACTATTGTTATCGCCGGCGGTCAGGAAAGCATGAGCCAAGCTCCACATCTGGCGCATTTGCGCGATGGCACCAAAATGGGTGACCTCAAATTTCTCGACAGCATGCTTCGCGATGGTCTGATAGACGCGTTCCAGGGCTACCACATGGGCACAACCGCTGAGAACGTCGCCAAGAAATACCAGATTACCCGCGACGAGCAGGACGCATTCGCAGTTGCCTCGCAGAACAAAGCTGAAGCCGCCCAAACGGCCGGCAAATTCAAAGACGAAATTGCAGCCGTCACGGTGAAGCATCGCAAAGGGGAAACCGTTGTCGATGCCGATGAATACATCAAGGCCGGAACGACACTAGAGTCGGTTGGTAAACTTCGGCCGGCCTTCGACCGCGACGCGGGAACCGTGACCGCAGGTAACGCCTCCGGCATCAATGACGGTGCCGCCGCTGTACTTCTCATGACCGCCGCCGAAGCCAAACGCCGCGGTATTGAACCTCTCGCCCGCATCGTCTCTTCGGCAACCGCAGGCGTCGACCCTGCAATCATGGGAACCGGCCCGATCCCGGCTTCCCGCAAGGCTCTCGAAAAAGCCGGTTGGTCGATCGACGATCTCGACCTGATCGAAGCCAACGAAGCGTTCGCTGCACAGGCGTCTGCCGTTAACAAGGACCTGGGTTGGGATACCTCCAAGGTCAACGTAAACGGCGGTGCCATTGCCATCGGCCATCCAATTGGAGCATCCGGTGCCCGTGTCCTCAACACACTGCTGTTTGAAATGAAGCGCCGTGGCGCCAAGAAGGGCCTCGCCACGCTTTGCATCGGTGGTGGCATGGGCGTTGCGCTGTGCGTCGAGCGCGACTGATCGTTGCTGCGCAACGATGAGAGCGGGACGGTCGACTATCAACGTTCCGCATAGCATCCCGTGAATTGCATCCTAGGCGCGGCCAACGCACAGCCGCGCCTCTAAATTCTCCACCAACTCAACAATTAAAGAGGAATCCTCATGGCACGAGTAGCACTCGTAACTGGCGGCTCACGCGGCATCGGCGCTGCGATCTCCGTCGCACTCAAGGCAGCAGGTCACAATGTCGCCGCGAACTATGCAGGCAATGACGACGCCGCCAACGCCTTCAAGGCAGAAACGGGCATCCCCGTATTTAAGTGGTCCGTCGCCGACTACGACGCCTGTGCTGAAGGCATCAAAAAGGTCGAGGCCGAACTTGGTCCGGTAGATATCCTGGTCAACAACGCCGGCATCACCCGTGACGGCATGTTCCACAAGATGACGAAGGAACAATGGCAGGAGGTCATGAGCACCAACCTCAACGGCCTCTTCAACATGAGCCACCCCGTATGGCCCGGCATGCGTGATCGCAAATTCGGGCGCATCATCAACATCTCTTCCATCAATGGCCAGAAGGGCCAGATGGGCCAGGTCAACTATTCGTCAGCAAAGGCCGGCGATCTGGGCTTCACCAAATCGCTCGCCCAAGAAGGAGCCTTCAAGGGCATCACCGTCAACGCTGTCTGCCCCGGCTACATCGGCACTGAGATGGTTCGTGCCATCGACGAGGAAGTTCTGAAAAAGAATATCCTGCCGCACATCCCGGTTGGTCGTCTCGGCGAGCCAGAAGAAATCGCCAGCATCGTTGCCTTCCTGTCGCGCGACGATTCCGGCTTCATTACCGGCTCGACGATCTCCGCCAACGGCGGCCAGGCGATGATCTAAGCGCACTTGCGTACGACTGTTTTGACGATGACGGGTCGGCCTTCGGGTCGGCCCGTCCGTGTTTCTGATGTCCTGTTTCAAGGGGCTGTCACAAAATTGTTAGGCTGCGAAAAAGCCCGTCGTTGGAGGCTCCTTCGGCAATGAAGCTTTCGGAACCAAGAACTCCCCGAGCACGTTCATCTCATCAGACGTTGGAACCAGCAGGCTTGCATGAAAATGCAGCACCCCTGTCCAAAGCTAATTGAGGAGTACCAACATGCTAATGAGAGATATCTTGAGCCCAATCGCTGCCGTCGGAGCGCTGGCGGTCGTATCATCGTCATCGCTGACAGCGGCGCCTGCGACCTCTCCTGCTGCAACCATCCAACCTGTGTTGGCCGTCAACACACTCATCGATAAGTCAAGCGTTGGTGGCAAAACAGCCGGTAGCTATCTTCACTTGATACAGAGTAAAAAACAGCGGCGCGCTCGCCGAGCGCGCGGTATCGCAAGAAAAGCTGAGCGTCGCAGAGTTCGGCGCGCCAAGCGGAAATTCAGAAATCGCAATCGGCGCCTGCGCAACCACTATTATGGTCGCCGTCACCGCTACGGTCGCCGCCACCACTACGGTCGCCGTCACCGCGGCGCAAGTGTTGCAGCCGGGATTGCCGGTCTGATCATTGGCGGAGCAATTGCAGCGTCGCAAAGAAAATACTCAAGCCGCTGGGACCGGTGCGATGCAGCCTACCGGACGTTCCGATGGAGCGATGGTACCTACATTCCATACGTTGGCAGCCCGCGTGTTCTTTGCCCTTATCTTCGTAGGTAATCAGTTCACCAGAAGGCCTCGTGCAACGGCAGGTTCGGCAATCGCATCGTGGGCCTAGTGTTCCGGTTCTGACATTTGCCCCCTGTCCGGCGAGGTTCTGAGCAAATGTCAGAACCATGAGGAACACGAGTGTCGTGATCGCGAAATTCGTCACATTCGTCGGCACCCTCAGAACGAATTTCGCGATCTGAACGACACTAGCAACATCAATGATCTAGTGTGATTCAGATCGAGAAGTCCGCCTCGAAACCCAGCCGCAAAGTATGAAGCGGACTTCTCGATCATCACACTATCAACTCCATGATTCTAGTGTAGCTTTTGTCTTCGACGTTTGCTCGCCAACAAAGCAGCGGAGCGGAGGCAAACGTCGGAGACC
>JAJFHK010000056.1 GCA_021775655.1 Filomicrobium sp.
TGCCTTCTTGTCCTACCGCCTGCGCGCCACGATGGCACTGTTCAGCACCGCGGAGACCCCTCACGGCGAGATGGGCGGCTTCGATGCGCTGGATGAGCCTGATGGCAGCCAACTTGCCCCAGCGCAGGCAACTGGCGACCGCATGCGCCAGCTGCTCGCGCACCTCGACCGTGAGACCTAAATTTGAGCAGGCTGGTGCAAACCGGTCGAAAGCACCAATATCCAGGAGTTCACAAATGGCAGAGGCACCGGAATTTTATACCATTCCCGGATCGATGGTCGGAAACGTCATCGAAGAAAACAGAGCGGCGGTCTTCGAGGCAATCGAAACTGCATATCGGCTCCACGCCAAAGGCGACTCGGTCAATCCCGACAGCTACTTCCTTCTCTATCCTGAAAATCCTCGTGCACGCATCATCGCCCTGCCGGCGCACCTTGGCGGCAAAGTCCAAATGAGCGGTATCAAGTGGATTTCAAGCTTTCCAGAGAACCGTGCCGTCAATCTGGCTCGCGCCTCCGCGGTCCTGATCCTCAATGACGCCTCCAATGGCTATCCCGTGGCGTGCATGGAGGCTTCGGTGATAAGTGCGACGCGAACCGCAGCATCGGCGGCGCTGGCGGCAGAGCACCTAGCGATCGATCCGTTCAAGGGGATACTAAGCATCGTAGGTACCGGCATCATTGCCCGTACCACCGTCGAGTGGTTGATGTTCCGCAATTGGCAGTTCGATAAAGTCTGTCTCTTCGACCTCGACAGAAATGAAGCCGAGCGTTTTGCCGGCTGGCTCCGCGACCGCTTCAACCTAGAGGTCGAGATCATGGAAGAACTGGATGACGCCTTGCGCGCAGCATCCTTGGCCTTATTTACGACGACTGCGCCCGAACCGTACGTTCGCGACGAAGAGACTCTCGCGCACTGTCCCACAGTTCTGCACCTGTCACTACGCGACATCGGTGAGAACATTATTCTGTCGGCGCAAAATGTGGTCGACGATATAGAGCACTGTCTCAAGGCAAAAACGTCGTTGCATTTGGCTGAAACAATGATGGGCAATCGCGATTTCATAGACGGCGTACTTGTGGATGTTCTTGAGGGGAAGGTGAAGCCCGCCAGTGACAAACCACGGATCTTCTCTCCTTTCGGGTTGGGGGTTCTCGACATCGCGGTTGGACATCTGGTCCTGGAAAAGGCACGCGAGACCGGCCAGGCAATTCCAACGCCCAACTTCTTTAGTCATTCCGAGCGGTGGTGATCGTCATCGCACCAGCATTAGTGTGACGGCTGTCTTGAGGGGCGAGAAGCGAGAATGAGAATACAACAACCAGGGTGAACTGAATGACTGGCGAAACAAGCCCCAAGGCTGAGAAAGCGACTGTCGTGCCGGCGCTTTCGGCCGCCTCGGTCGTCCAGTCGCCCGCCGGCGGCAACCCATCTATCGACTCCAAAGCGGATTTCGAACGCATCTTCGCCGACGTACTCGCAGAAATTTTGAAAGTCGAGCGTGTTGATGCTGAGCAGCATTTCTTCGATGACCTTGGTGCCGACTCGATGGTCATGGCGCGCTTTTGTGCCCGTATCCGAAAACGGTCAGACGTACCTGCCGTTTCGATGAAGGACGTTTATGCCGGACCGACGATTGCGCGCCTCGTGTCTGTTGTCGTGCCTGCTCCTACAGCGCCCGAGGCACAACAAACCAGCGACAAATTCATTTCCAATATCGAACGCGTCTATGCTGAGGTGCTGGCCGGGATACTGGCTGTCGAAAACGTCGACACCGATAAGCATTTCTTCGATGACTTGGGAGCAGACTCGATGGTCATGGCGCGCTTTTGCGCGCGGATCCGAAAACGCGACGATGTCCCGAAGGTAGCGATGAAGGACGTCTACGCGGCCCCGACGGTCGCCCGCTTGGCTGCTGAAGTTGCGACCGCCAATTGGTCGGCCGAGACGTCCCCATCGAACCCGCCAATAGAGTCGCTTGCCACAAAAGAGCCGCTCACAGTAGCGGAGCCGCCGATTCCGGCGACCAACGTCGAGGTTGCTGTCTGTGGTGCGCTGCAGGTCGCCACGAGCCTAGCATACCTTTATGTGTTTTCACTGGTGTTTACGGTTGGATACCGCTGGGTGGACGATGCCGCCGGATATGCCGAGACGTTCATGCGCTCGACGATCGTTGCGAGCGGGGGTTTGGTTCTTTTCTCTCTTCTCCCGATCCTGGCGAAGTGGGTGCTTGTAGGTCGTTGGACAGTCCGGCCAATCCGCATTTGGAGCCTCGATTACGTCCGCTTCTGGATTGTCAAATCTTTGATCCGTTCCAATCCCCTGGTGCTGCTCACAGGCACCCCGGTCTATGTCGCCTATCTTCGAGCATTGGGGGCGAGAATCGGCCGCAACGTCTTGATCCACTCAACTCACGTTCCTGTATGCACCGACTTGCTGACGATCGGTGACGATGCGATCGTCCGCAAGGATGCTTATTTCAACTGCTATCGCGCGCATGCCGGTTCAATTCAGACCGGTCCGGTGAGCCTTGGTAAGAATTCCTTCGTCGGCGAAATGACGGTGCTGGATATCGACACCTCGCTTGGCGACGAAGCGCAAATTGGACATTCCTCGGCATTGTATGCCGGACAATCCATTCCTGCCAACGAACGCCGGCAAGGCTCGCCGGCGCAGCAACAGACGGCATTCAACTACCGCGACGTCCCCCAAGAGGGATGCGGCATGGCGCGAAAGGTCGCCTATTCCGCGGCCGTCTTGCTGCCAATGCTGCTGATCCCATCGGTCATGCTTAGTGCGATGGTAACACTCGTCCATCTGATGGCCGATCGTCCACATTTCGAAGCCGCGGGGATCAGACCGTTTCTGCACTGGGAACTCTTTGTCGATGCCGTGCTTATCTCCGCGATCCTCTTTTTCGGGTCCTTGGCGGTTGGGCTGGCGTTCGTCGGCACGATCCCACGCATCCTCAACCGCGCGCTGGTCCCGGGTAAGGTCTACCGGCTGTATGGTCTGCAGCATGGGGCGCACCAGCTGATTGGCAGACTTACGAATAACAGGTTCTTTACATACTTGTTCGGAGATAGTTCCTACATCGTCCACTACCTGCAATGGATCGGCTACAATTTCCCGAAGGTGGTTCAGACGGGATCGAATTTCGGCATGGACCTGAAGCATGACAACCCGTTTCTCGTAACCGTCGGCAGCGGGACAGTCATCGCGGACGGGCTGTCTGTCATCAATAGCGACTATTCGAGTTCGTCGTTCCGCGTCTCCGAAGTGACGATCGGGAAGGACAACTTCCTCGGGAATTTCGTCGCTTATCCAGCGCAGGCAAAGGCGGGCGACAATTGCCTGCTTGCCACCAAGGTCATGGTTCCAGCTGAAGGCGAAGTGCGCCAAGGGTGCGGGCTTCTGGGTTCTCCCAGCTTCGAGATACCGCGCTCCGTCGCTCGCGATCGCGACCTCGAACTCGACGACGACGACGAGCGGGCGCGAAGGCTTGCAGCCAAGGATAAGCACAACCGGATGACGATGGGCTTGTTCTTAGCCGTGCATTGGTTCGAAGCTGTCCTGATGACTGCTCTCGCATTCTCCATAGCGGAACTCTACGGGTCGCTGGACGCTCCATTGGCCGCACTTGTCGCCACAGTTACCTTGCTCTTCGCCACCGTGCTCAGGGTTGCCTACTACATCCTCGCAGAGCGGGTCAGCACCGGTTTCCAACCACTGCGACCGCAGCAATGCTCTATCTACGATCCCTATTTCTGGTTTCACGAGCGATACTGGAAAATGATGACCACCAGTGCCCAGTTGAGTTTCCTCGATGGCACGCCGTTCAAGGGGCTCGCGTGGCGGTTGAACGGCGTGAATATTGGCAATCGGGTCTTCGATGATGGCTGCGGCATGACCGAGAGGACCATGGTTACAATCGGCGACGACTGCACGCTCAACATGGGAAGCATCATTCAGCCGCACTCGCAGGAGGACGGCGGCTTCAAATCCGACCGAATTGAACTCGGTGTGGGTTGCACGCTCGGCGTTGGTGCGTGGGCGCACTACGGAGTGAAATTGGGACGCGGGGCTGTGTTGGCGCCAAACGCATTTCTGATGAAAGGCGAGGAAGTGCCAGCGGGCGACTATTGGGGCGAGAACCCCGCCAGAGAGATTGCCAGCGGTAGTGTCGTGGGCAGCCCTGGTAGCCAGGCCACACAACTGGCAAATGCGGCGCAATAGCAGGGGCGCGCGCCACGTCTGCAGAACGAGGATAACAATTCGATGGATAATCTAACTGAACGCCACCGCCAATACTGGCACAATGTCCTCAACGCCGGCGGTGTCACGACAATTCCTCGCTGGACGCTGCGCCCGACGGCAGCCGTGCAGGAGCATGAGGAGAAGATCGGCAATACATTGTTCGCCGGCTTACGACGCCTAGCAGATGAAAGCGCCATGCCTGTCGGGACGCTGCTGCTGGCGGCGCACGCAAAGGTGCTGGCTGCCTTGTCGGGTGACGTGAACGTGACGACAGGCTACCTGATCAGCTCTGCCGATCGGCCACTGCCCTGCCGGCTCGTCGTCGAACCCGGCTCTTGGCGGAATTTACTGAGCGCCATCCACCGGCGGGAAGTGGAGTTGTTGTCGAACAGCGCATTTCCTGTTGAGCAACTCGCGCGCGATTTGAATATCACCCAGCAGCCTTTCGAAACCACATTCAGCCCGGCCGGCAAGGTTGATCCGCCCGCCGAGGAGACGCTGCTTTCCGTGATTGTCTCGAGCGAGGCAGATGCACTCGCGCTACGCATACAGTATCGGGCTGATGCGCTCGACGCATCGAGCGCAGAGAGAATTGCGGGCTACCATCTCAAGGCCCTCGAATTGATGGTTGCCGATCCCGGCACTGAGCACGCCATGCAGAGCCTGCTGTCGGACGACGAGAAGCACCATCTGATCGAGGGGCTGGCCGGTCCACGCCGCGACCTTCCGGACATTCGTCTCCACGAGCTGTTTGAGCAACGCGCGGCGAGCCAGCCGGAAACGATTGCCGCCGTCTGTGGCGACAGGAAATGGACGTATCGCGAACTCAACGAACGCTCGAACCGTTTGGCACGGTCCCTGGTTGCGCGCGGCCTCGAAAAAGAAGGGGTCGTCGCGGTGGTGACGGAGCGTAACCTCGACTGGTTGGCGTCCGTGCTTGCGATCTTCAAGTCTGGCGGCGTCTACCTTCCAGTTGAGCCGCATTTTCCGGCCGATCGGATAGCGCGCATGCTGTCACGCTCTGAATGCACAATTGCCTTGAGCGAGACTGGCAGCGACGCATCGCTC
Organism: Filomicrobium sp.; assembly: GCA_021775655.1. Lineage (GTDB taxonomy): Bacteria > Pseudomonadota > Alphaproteobacteria > Rhizobiales > Hyphomicrobiaceae > Filomicrobium. The sequence continues at coordinate 5,327 of JAJFHK010000056.1, forward strand.
GATGAGGCCTTAAAGACGCATATAAGCGTGCAAAAGCTGCTGATCGCTGATGCCGATAAAGAGGGGCACGCGGACGTCAATCTCGGCATCGAGGTCGCCGCCAATCAGGCCGCCTACATCTACTTCACGTCTGGTTCGACCGGCGAGCCAAAAGGCGCGATGTGCGAGCACGCCGGCATGCTGAACCACGTCCTGGCCAAAATGGAGGATTTTGGCATTGAAGAGGGGCAGGTCGTCGCAGAAATCGCACCGCAGTGCTTTGACATCTCGTTATGGCAGCTCGTCGCCGCGCTCCTCGTCGGCGGACGGACCCATATCATCGAGCAGGACGTGGTTCTCGATGTCCACCTGTTCATCGAGACGGTCTCTCGCGGTGAAGTCTCGGTCATGCAGATCGTCCCCTCCTACCTTGAGGTCGTTCTTTCATATTTGGACGAAAACGATGTCGATCTGCCGAACCTGCATTGCGTATCCGTGACGGGCGAGGCGATCACCAAGGAACTTGCCGTGCGCTGGTTCGCCAAGAAGCCAGCGATCAAGCTCGCGAACGCCTATGGACTGACAGAGACATCGGACGACACGAACCACGAGGTTATGGTCCGTGCCCCGGAGGGCAAGCAGGTTCCGCTCGGTCCGTGTATCAGGAACGTCCATGTTTATATCGTCGATGACAATCTTTCTCTGGTGCCGAGCGGTGCCCCAGGTGAGATCGTGTTCTCGGGTATTTGCGTCGGCCGGGGTTACGTCAATGATCCCGAGCGAACGAGCAAGGCATTTTTGGCCGATCCGATACGTGAGGGAGAACGGCTCTACCGAAGCGGTGACTTTGGCTGCTGGAGCCCGGACGGCAAACTCGAGTTTCTCGGCCGACAGGACTCTCAGGTAAAAATCCGCGGTTTCCGGATCGAGATCGGCGACATAGAGAACGCCTTGCTGCGCGTCGACGGTGTTTCCATCGGCGCTGTGGTCATCGACGAACGAGACAATGGCAGCAAGCAACTCGTGGCCTTCTATTCAGGACCCGAGCGGATCGATGCGGAGGCGATGCGGAGTTCCCTGGCGCGCGCCTTGCCGGAATACATGGTGCCATCGGTCTTTCATTGGCAGGAGGCGTTACCTCTCACCGCAAACGGAAAGATCGACAAAAAACATCTAAGAGTGCTCGCCGCCGATCTCAACGAAGAGAGCCGAGTGTTTGAGGCTCCCGTAACACCTACTGAACATGAGGTGGCCGCGGCCTGGGCCAAGGTGCTGAATGTCGAGCCAAAAACCGTTGGGCTGCGCGATCACTTCTTCGATCAGGGCGGCACGTCCTTGTTGGCCGTCAAGCTTGTCATCGGACTGGGGCGCAAGGTGACGCTTCGGGACGTCAAAGAAAAGCCGGTTCTGGCCGACCTGGCTGCGCTGATCGATGCCGGCACGGGCGAGAGTGTATCCCAGGATGCGCCCTTGCAAATGGTCAATCTAGGCAGTTCGCCGTCGCAGGAACAGTGAACGCTCAGACAAATATTCTAGGAAGGAAACTCAATGTCGTCCTCCTCTAACCAACAGTCATTTCAATTCGACTTGCGACCAGATAGTCCCGCCGTTGCGTATGTCACCCCCAGCGGCAGCGCGGCCAGCTGGGTCAGCGAGAACCGGGATGTGCTGCGGGCCGGTGTCACCCAACATGGCGCCGTGCTGGTTCAAGGACTTGGATTGAAGGATTCAGCCGAAGTTGCTGCCGCCTTTCGCGAACTCGGCTCAAAACTAGTAAAGGACAGAGAGGCATTCGCCGCAAGAACGCAAGTTTCGGAGGGCGTGTATTCCTCGACACCATGGCCACCTGGTCAACCGATGTGCATGCACAACGAGATGAGTTACGTGCACGAGCCGGCTGGTCTCATGATGTTTGCCTGCTTGAAGGCGCCGGCCTCCGGCGGTGCGACAGCAGTGTCCGACGCATTCGACGTTCTTGCAAGTTTGCCGGCGCAACTGGTCGAGCGGTTTGAGCAAGAAGGCTGGATGCTCACGCGCAACTACAACGAAGAGATTGGTTCTTCGTATGCGGAGGCATTTGGAACCGAAAGCCGGGACGAAATCGAAGCCTACTGCAAGGCTAACAGTATCGACTTCGAGTGGCAATCGGATGGGGGGCTCAGGACGAAACAGCGCCGTCCGGCAGTTGTGAAGCACCCCGGAACCGGGCAACGTTGCTGGTTCAATCAGATCGCGTTTCACAACGAGTGGACCCTTGATCCGGAGGTGCGCGAATACCTCGTGGAAGTTTATGGTAGCGACGGTTTGCCGTTCAACACGAGTTTCGGAAACGGCGGCGCGATTGGCGAAGACGTTGTGCAGGCAATTAACGAGACCTACGAGGGTTGCACGAAACGCGAGGCTTGGCAGTCAGGTGATTTGATGCTGGTCGACAACATCCGCATGGCGCACAGCAGGGAGGCGTATAGCGGCGAGCGCGAGGTTTTAGTCGCGATGGCCGAACCGGTTCGATTTTCCAACTGAATGTCGATCGGACCGGTGTTGTGAGCGCTGGGCGGCAAAGGAAATGGTTACCCAAGCGGAGCTCGTGGCTCACCTGCCGACGCCCTGGACGCTGAACGCCCACTGCTCCGCTTGGCCGAACGCGCCGCTCGCACGAGTCAATTGAGGTCTGCCCTGCGAAGTAAACGCGAAGCTCTTGAGATCGTGTGAAATGCCTCCACCGGTCGCCTTGATGAGCGCTTCGCCGAGAGTCCAGTGGCGATAGAAAAGCGACCGGCGTTCCAGCCCGATTGCAGAGCTGGCCACCGCGACGAAGGTCTCCTGCGCAAATGCGAATTCTGCGATCTCCAAGAAGTCCGGCAAGTCTTGTTGTATTTCGATGTCAACTCCGACGGGCGCGCGAGCCAACGCTACGGCCACCGCGCCGTCAGTGTGGCTCAAGTTGAAATGCAGGACGTCTCGGGGAGAGGGCCAAGGCCAAACAAGATAGGGCTTTCCGAATGGGCCGCGTCCGAAGATGAGTTCGCTTGGGGGATGAACCAACATCGACCCGAGCAGGAGCCGCAAAGATGCGTGCGCGGTCCCAACGCTCAGTTTGTGTCTTGGTGCCAACCGCTTTATGCGCGAATTTGTCTCCCGATCCAGATATCGACCGAGGTACTCATCGGACTCGGTCTTAGGATCGGTGACATTGCCGAGCCAAAGCCATAGCTCGCCAACGGCGAGTTGCCTTTCTCGCGCTTCGCCAATCGAGGAAAGATACCGTACTTTCGGCGACGCGCAGTCACTTTGAAGCGCCCACGCAAGCGCATGGGATGCCCCTTCCAGCTTTCTGGCTCGGATCGAGTGTATCAATTCCATCGCCGCGCAACCGAGATCCTCAGACTTGTCAGCGGGTCCCACTGGTGTCATTCGACGATCCGAATTTGCAATTTACAGCTCATCTGGACAATTGAACCTCATCCTTAGCCTGAAGGACACACACCCGCCAACGTCAGAAATCGGACCACATCAGGGTACGGTATCGGCGGATCTCAGGGGTATTGCAGCTCAATTCAGTTCCCCACGAGTATATCACCAGCCCTTCCCCCAAAAACGAAATTAACGGCTCCGTAGTTTGGTGCCGCCGACTGCCCTCCCGAATTTAAGTCACTGCTACAAGGAAAACAACGGTTCGCGGATCATGCTGCGGCATCGTTGGGCAGCTCCTGGTCCATGACGTCGGAGCGTCAGAGATTCACAGTCGGTCGATCCAATTCGCAGACATTGACATGGTTCTGATCGGCGACGAAATCCCGCCGCCGACCATGTCTGTTGTGGGAGGTATTGCGTCGACGCCTCAGATATCCATCTTCTCTGCTAGTTCAATGGCGTCATCAACCTCGATGCCGAGGTAACGAACAGTGCTTTCGATCTTCGAATGACCACGTAAGAGCTGAACAGCTCTGAGGTTTCCGGTTCGACCGTAGATCAGCACCGCCTTCGTCCTGCGCAGGGAGTGCGTGCCGAACTTCGTTGGATCGCGCCCAATGCTGGCCCCCCATTCCTGGACGAGGCGGGAATATTGGCGAGTGGTCAGACCGGCGCGGTCACCGCCCCCTGCAAAAAGGAACTGACACGGTTTCCGTCCTGCCATCCGCAGATAATCATCGATTGCCATTCGTGTTTGTTCGGTCATTTCGAACCTTACTGGCCGACCGGTCTTCTTCTGCCGAATGGTTGCGCAGTCCTGAGTGTAGCCGCTCGGTGCCACGTCCTCGACGCGAATTGCAACGACGTCACTGCTACACAGCTTGCTATCGATTGCGACGTTAAAGAGCGCAAGATCTCTCTTCTTGTCGTAGATCTGCAGCTTGGTCCGGATTGACCAGACGTGGCTCGGTCGCAAGGGCGGCTTGGGGCCGACGTGCTTTCACCTATTACAAGGTGTGCGCCGAGCTGGGTTGGTGGCAACTGGTGCTTGATAGTCTTCCATAATCTGTCTCCTTGGTTGAGAGACAGAGCAGCATGCGCCGCGAACAAGCTAAGTGGTCGAATTGTCGACCGCTTTCGGACCAATTCTTCCGTCGAATGGTGACCGATCGTCGAACGCGACCCAAAACGGACGTAGAGGGCGCCATCGCCTCAGGCGCGCCAAGACTAGACATTGCCGCCCGGCCGAGATTGGCCGGGCGGCGTGATCGACTGCAGCAGGTTTGCCCTCAGCTCTCCACAAACTCCAGGAGGTCGGTGTTGATCAGCTCAGGATTGGTCGCAAACAGACCGTGCGACAGCCCCGCGTAGGTCTTCAGCGCGCCGTTCGGTAGCAGACGGACTGCCTTATGCGCCGAGTTCTCGATCGGCACAATCTGGTCGTCTTCGCCATGCAGCAGTAGCGTTGGCACGCTCATACGCGTCAAATCGACGGTAAAGTCGGTTTCCGAGAAGGCCTTGATGCCCTCGTAGTGGGCTTTTGCACCACCTGACATGCCCTGACGCCACCAGTTGCGGATTAAGCCTTCGCTGATGTTCGTACCAGCGCGATTGAATCCGTAGAATGGCCCCGAGGGCACGTCCAGGTAGAACTGCGCTCTGTTCGTTGTAATTGCCGCCCGGAATCCGTCAAAGACTTCCAGCGGGATACCGTCAGGGTTGGTCTCCGATTGCAGCATAACCGGCGGCACGGCACCAATCAGCACGGCCTTGGCGACCCGGCCATGATCAGCGCGGGCCACGTAACGGGTGACCTCACCGCCGCCGGTCGAGTGCCCGATGTGGATCGCGTTTTTCAGATCGAGCGACCGAACCAATGCTGCGACATCGGCGGCATAATGATCCATGTCATGGTCGTCGCTGACTTGCTCGGAGCGGCCATGGCCGCGCCGGTCGTGCGCGATGACGCGATATCCTTTCGAGAGAAAGAACAGCATCTGTGCGTCCCAGTCGTCACCGCTAAGCGGCCAGCCATGATGGAACATGATCGGCTGAGCGTCTTTCGGCCCCCAATCCTTGTAGAAGATTGTGACGTTGTCAGGGGTAGTAATGGTAGACATGAAAGGTCTCCTTTGCCGAATCTGTGAGATCTGTTGATTGATTTCCTACTGGCTGCGGTTTGCATTTCGCCGCGCTGCCGTGAGGAGATTGAATTCGGCTGGGCGCCTGATCATGCGCGGCCTAAGCCTTGCATCTGCCGCATGACCAGACACTACCCAGCACGTTGAACTGGATTTCAGTATTTCCAGCCGATGGCCTCATCGAGCGAAAGGGCGCCGCCGCCGCGGATGACAAGCGCGAGCGCGACCAAGCCCCAGAGCAGCGGGTACTCGTATCCACCCGACGTCCAAAAGAAGCCGTTGCCCCAGTGAACGACGAAAGCTGCGACTCCCATCACCGCTACAACTGCCGCAGCTGACAAACGGGTGAGAATGCCCAGCGCCAACGCCAGCCCGCCGAAGAACTCGGTGACACCGGCAAGTCCGGCGAACAACAGCCCCGGATAGAGGCCAATGCTCTGCTCCATGAATTGGGCAGTACTGTTCAGCCCGCCGCCGCCGAACCAGCCAAGCAACTTTTGCGCGCCATGTGGGACCAGGATCAGGCCGGTCGACACGCGGACCAGAGCCCAGGACATCGCATCGATGCTCAGGGCAGAAATGCTGTTTTTAAAGGCGGTGCTGTGTGTTTCAAAAGTCGTAGTTTCCATTGTTTCGTTCCTATCGTGAGTTGTAAGCTCATGGGACGGCACCAATCATCGAGATAGTCCGTCGTCTTCGAGACACTGAGGTGTGAGGTCAACGTCACGCTGCGGCTTGGGCCGGAGTTAGCAGCTCAAGGCCGGAAAGCGGGCCTGCGAGTTCCATCTGTCGGCCGGCTTGTGCCAGTGAGCCGAGCGATACAGGATGAAACCCAAGTTCGTTGACGAGGCTCGCAACCGTCGCGACGGCCGGCGCATCGTCCCCAGCGATGAAGATCACGCGCTTCATGCAGTCGTGTAGCGGGGCGAACATTCTGGCGAACGGGAGCGTGTTGAACGCCTTCACCACACGTGCTGCCGGCGCCAGTCGGGCGACAATCTCGCTTCCTGAGTCGCCTTTCAGGTCGTCAATTTGGGCGTCGGGCGGGTAGCTCAGGAAGATGTTTGTCGTATCGACCAGAATGCGACCATCCTGTGGCCCTCCGTGCCCGAGCACATCGCGAACCTTGGTCCATGGCACGGTCAGGAATGTGAGTTCGCAGCTGAGGGCTTCCGGTGTCGAGCTGGGCGTCAGACGGCTGCTGGAAATCCCAAGGCTGTCTGCCACCTCCTCACGCCCTCGACTGTTGGCAACGAGAACCTGATGGCCGTTCGCAACAAGTTTGATGGCGAGAGTTTTGCCGACCGCACCAGTTCCGATGACTCCAATTTTCATTTCGCTGTTCCACTCGCCGTCAAATCTGGTTCAATCCGCCATCGACAAAGAGCTCGATGCCGTTGACGTACGAGGAATCCTCGGACGCGAGAAACAGTACGGCCGACGCCGTCTCATCTGGTTTCGCGATCCGGCCGGAAGGAATGTTGCTGATGAACATTTTCTTCGCCTCAGCTGCCTGCTCGCCCCCTCCGAACAGTTCATCGACGCCGGCGGTATCCGTCAGGCCAGGGCTGATAACGTTCACTCGGATGCCGCGGTCTTTCAGGTCCAGAATCCAACTACGGGCGAAATTGCGTACAGCTGCCTTGCTTGCGGAATAGACACTGAAATTCGCCGTGCCGGCGGTACCTGTGGTGGACGACGTTAGTATGATCGAGGCGCCATCGCGCAGAACAGGCAGCGCTTTTTGCACCGTGAAGACCACACCTTTGACATTGATGTCGAAGGTGGACTGGTAATGCTCTTGGGTGATCGCGCCGAGCGGAGCGAACCCACCCCCGCCGGCATTGGCGAATAACACGTCGATATGCGAGTGCTTTTGCTGGACGGTATCATACAGCCGGTCCAGATCCGCCAGACTCGATGTATCACCACGAATTCCGGTGACGTTGCCGCCGATCGACTCGACGGCAGCGTCGAGAACCTCCTGGCGCCGTCCTGTGATGAAGACCGTCGCACCTTCGTTTACGAATGCCTTTGCCGTGGCCAGCCCGATGCCGCTGGTGCCGCCGGTAATCACGACGACCTTGTTGGTAAACTTGCCCATAAGCTGTCTCCATGTGCCGACAGCAAGACCGCCTTGCTGTGTGCAATAGTAATGAAACAGCAACGATATCGGTGGTAGTAAGCAAAACTGGATCGTATCGTTTCATATATAGAACAATGAAAAGCGACTTGAACGATTTCGCCTATTTCGCAGAAGTAGTGCGGCACGGAGGCTTCGCAGCGGCCGGCCGCGCCTTGCGTGAGCCAAAGTCAAAGTTGAGCCGACGAATTGCACGGCTAGAGGAAAGGCTTGG
>JAJFHK010000057.1 GCA_021775655.1 Filomicrobium sp.
AGAGATAGACCCGCTCGTCCTCGCCGGCATGATTGGTAATGTTCCGCGCCTTCAGGCCACTTGCGGCAATCTCCAGCACCTGTTTTGCAAGATCCTGGACTGTCCCGCTTCGAAACTCGGCCTGCAAAGCAAGCCGCGGCACCCTATCCCGCAAGCTTTGTCGCTCCTCCGCACTCCAATCCTTTACGAGATCCCAAGCAGCCGCCCGCGCCGTGCCGTCGTAAAGTAGACCCGCCCACAACGCCGGCAACGCGTTGATCATCTCCGCCCGCCCGCCGTCGGCTCCGCGCATCTCCATGTAGCGCTTGACACGAACCTCCGGGAATTGCGTTGTCAAGTGATCCGACCAGTCGTCGAACGTCGGCCGTTCACCTTCGAAGCCAATGAGCTTACCCGCCATAAAGTCTCGGAAAGAAGCTCCTGCGGTATCGATGTATTGACCGTCGCGATAAACAAAGTACATCGGCACATCGAGCGCATAGTCGACAAGCCGCTCGTACCCCATGCCGTCTTCGAACGCGAACGGCTGCATACCGGTTCGAGCAGGATCGGTATGGCGCCAGACTTCGCTGCGCATCGATTTGAAGCCGTTCGGCTTGCCATCTGTAAACGGCGAAGAGGCAAACAACGCCGTCGCCACCGGCTGCAACGCAAGCGCGATACGCAGCTTCTCGGTCATGTCCGCTTCATTGGCAAAATCGAGATTGGTCTGGATCGTTGTCGTGCGATACATCATATCGAGACCCATCGTCCCGACCTTCGGCATATAGCGAGTCATCACGGCGTAGCGTGGCTTCGGCATCGTCGCCATATCAGCCCTAGTCCAAAACGGCGCAAAACCCATCGCCATAAACGACAGCCCTAGCGGTCCACCGGCCTTGTGGCACTGCCTGAAATGCTGCTCGGTTTCAGCTTCCGTTTCATGCACCGACTTCAACGGTGCACCCGAGAGTTCAAACTGCCCGCCCGGCTCCAGCGAAACGTTCGCCCCTGGCTCCCCCATCGCACGCCTTAGAGCAATAATGTTGTCGCTTTCGAAGATTGGTTCCCACCCGCAACACGCCATGAACCCGCGCAGCAATGCGCTGATCCCATTGTCGCCGTCGTAAGCGACGGGCTCAAATGTATCCTGGCGAAAAACAAATTTTTCGTGTTCGGTCCCGATCCGCCATTCTGCCTTCGGCGTCCCGCCTTTTTCAAACCAGGCAACAAGATCGTCGCGCGAAGCGATAGTTGCGCTAGGCGCTGTATTTTGGCGGGTCGACATGCACTAGGCCTGTGATTGTCTCGAATGACGTATTCCTGCAGGCAGCGCTACGGCGGCCAACACCGGACAACATTTATGGAGGCACCGCCGGGACGTTACAAGGACTTCGCGAAGGGCACCTAGACGTAGGTGGGTATCAAAAACGCGCCCCTCACCCTTGCGTTTAGCTGTGAAGCTTATCGAATGCGATTTGAGCCAGCTCCTCGGCCCGGCTGTTGCGATCTTTCACGTAGATGTTACCCATCACCAATCGGTCCATTTCCGTTCGCAGATAACACGACACAGCTTCAGCGGGCGTCGTCACGATGGGTTCGTGGCGGTTGAAGCTGGTATTGATGAGAACGGGAACGCCAGTCAAATCGCCGAACGCTTCGATCACCGAATAATAGCGCGGATTATCCTCCCGCCGCACCGTCTGAATGCGCCCGGTACCATCGACGTGCACCGCCGCCGGGATGACGTCAACCTTGTCGGCCCGCACTCGCGGCGCCAGCGTCATGTAGGGGTCGGGCTGATCCACCTCGAAGAAATCGCCCGCACGCTCCAACAGCACGGCTGGAGCGAATGGACGAAATGGTTCGCGATATTTGATGCGTGCGTTGATTAAATCCTTGATCTTCAAGCTGCGTGGATCGGCAAGTATTGACCTGTTCCCCAGCGCTCTCGGTCCGATCTCGTATCGCCCCTGAAACCAGCCGACGATCTTCTGATCGGCAAGGTCCTGCGCAACCTTCTTGAACAACTCTTCATCGTTGTCGATCCGCACATAGTCCAATCCGGCGGCATCGAGAGCGGCAACGACCTCGTCCTCACTATAATCTTTGCCATAGAACGGATGGGTCAACTCGAAGCTGCGCTCGTGCCCGAGCGTCTGATGATAATGCCACAGAGTGCTGCCAAGTGGCGCGCCGGTGTCGGATGCACACGGCGGCACCCAGACCCGCTCAAAATTGGTATCGCGAAGGATGCGCGCATTCGCAACGCAGTTGAGGCCCACGCCTCCTGAGATGACAAGATTCTTGGAAGGCTGCGTCTTCTCGATATGGCGGACGATATGAAGAACCGTTTCCTCGGTAACAGCCTGTACGGCGTAAGCAAGGTCGCGATGACGGTCCTTCATTTCTTCGCCCGGGGCCCGCGGCGGACCAAACGTATCCAGGAATTTCTGCGTAAAGGGTCGGATTAACCCATGAGTATGGACACTGAGATACTCCCGGTTGAGGCGAAAGCGTCCTTCATCCTCCAGAATAACGAGATCACGGAACCGGTCGACGTAAGTTGGCTCGCCGCAGGCCGCAAGCGCCATCACAGTGCCTTCCTCGAAGGGCTTGAAGCCGAGATGCTGCGTTGAGCACGTATAGAGCATCCCCAGACTGTCAAAGAATCCGAGGTTCCACATGTGTTCGAGCCGATTGCCAACACCAGCGTATGCGCTTGTCGCGGAACGGTCGCCATAGCCATCCAACACAACGACACTCGCCTCTTCAAAGGGCGACGCAAAGTAAATCGCAGCGTGAGCGTCGTGATGTCCGACCTGCACGATGGGCGGCAATTTCATGGTCCGCCCCTTTCGCCTGAGCGCGACCTGTAACCGCATCCAAAGATTGACGACCCGGGCATCCTGAGTTGCATGCGCAGCAGGCCACAGGAGGTTAAAGCTGGCTGGCATCGACCCTGTTACGGTTCGGTAGAAGGCCCCCGCCAGCGCCTTCGTATCCCAGGGCATTGTCACATAATCGATGTCGGCAAACGAAAGCTTCGTCGTCTCAAAGAATGCCTCTAGCGAACGGTCTGGAAAAACCTGCGTGTGCTTTTTTCGATTGAACCGCTCTTCTTCGAAAATCACGTCCGGCACGCCGTCGCGCAGAAGTGCAAGCCCGGTATCATGAGTTCTGGAAATCAGTCCAAGTATATTAAGCGAGCGAGCCATGTTTACCTTGTTCTTTTACGTTCACGCTGAGGTATTATTTTCAAAGCACCGGCTTTCTGCCTGCAACGCCAGCATTCCGCAAGACTTCGGCCAAATACAATTGGCCGCACCCCCCGACAATGCAACATGTGTCGCAGCCTGCACTTGTATGTCATTGAACCGACGGCCGCATTTCCAATGGCTATAGTGAGGCTGTGGCGCGATCGGTTTCAGCCATAAACCACTCGAACTTCGACAAAAGTCGGCAATAGACGCCCTCGGCGAATACGCGACGAAATTCCGCCAGCGACACTGACGTCGCCAAAGTTCGACGTCAGTTTCATAAGAAACATTGTGCTCAATAAAGGTGAAAGAGCAAGCACCACGGAAGGCGCAGAAGCGCTCCACTGGCTCGCCAACGCCAAGACTAATGGCAGCCTCGAGGCTTTAGACTACATGACGGTGCTGACAAAGCCTGCTGGCTGGGGCCTGTTCAACTCAAAAGGACTCAATTCTGTTTCTCAAGCGGTGAGGCGAGCCAAACAAGGTCAGCGATGCCCGATGCGGGTCCGTCGTTCGAGGTGGCCGGTGCTGGGATCGTCCGCCGATTGGAAACCCTGACAGGCCGGGCGGATGTGTGCATTCGAATGGAACAGGCTCTACGCCTTCAATACGGATACGCCTTACCAAAGAGCGCTGCGTAAAGCTTGGCATCACGTCGGTATATATCGGGACGGAATTGAACATCGCCATCCTCGTCGCGCCACGCCGTCGAATAGGTGATATGAACATCGATCGGCGACTTTAACGAGACCACCGTCCGCTCACCCGATGCAAGCACGGCTTCAATCCGCTTGCGGTCCCA
>JAJFHK010000058.1 GCA_021775655.1 Filomicrobium sp.
TATGGCAGCCGGTGTTAATTACAACGGCGTATGGGCAAGCCTCGGCACGCCGGTCTCGATGTTCAATGTTCACAAGAACCCCTTCCACGTCGCGGGCTCTGATGCTTCGGGCATCGTTTGGGCGGTCGGCTCAAAAGTGAAGCGCTGGAAAGTCGGCGATGAAGTCGTCATTCACTGCAATCAGGACGACGGCGATGACGAGGAGTGCAACGGCGGAGACCCGATGTACTCCACGTCGCAGCGCATCTGGGGCTATGAAACGCCGGACGGTTCGTTCGCCCAATTTGCCCGCGTGCAGGATCGCCAGTTGCTGGAGCGGCCGAAGCACCTGACTTGGGAAGAAAGCGCCTGTTACACGCTTGTTCTGGCAACCGCATACCGCATGCTCTTCGGGCACCGCCCGCACGTTTTGCGTCCCGGTCACAACGTTTTGGTGTGGGGCGCCTCAGGCGGTCTGGGCTCGATGGCTGTCCAGCTTTGCGCCACGGGCGGTGCCAACGCCATCGGCGTGGTATCTGAAGACGACAAGCGCGACTTCGTTATGCAGCTTGGCGCACGTGGCGTCCTCAACCGAAAGGATTTTGACGGCTGCTGGGGGCAATTGCCGAAGGTCAACAGCCCCGAATTTAATGACTGGAGCAAAGCAGCGCGCGGATTTGGCAAGGCGATCTGGAACTTTACCGGCAAGGGCAAAAATCCCGACTTCATCTTCGAGCACCCGGGAGAAGCGACGTTCCCATTGTCTGTCTTCCTGGTTAGGCGAGGAGGCATGGTCGTTATCTGCGCGGGTACGACGGGCTACAATCTGACTATGGACGCACGTTATCTTTGGATGCATCAAAAGCGTGTTCAAGGTTCCCACTTCGCCAACCTCAAGCAGGCCTCGCAGGCCAACAAGTTGGTGGTCGAGAGGCGTATCGATCCATGTATGTCGGAAGTGTTCCCGTGGGCGCAGATCCCCAAGGCACACATGCGGATGTGGAAGAACGAACATAAGCCCGGCAACATGTCCGTGCTGGTGTCCGCACCCACGACCGGACTTCGCACCCTGGAAGATACGCGGGAAGCCAGTGAATCCCGTTTCGGGTAAGCTAGTCGCCTCCAGCCGGCCGTATCCGGCAGAAATTTACTGTAAGATTTGAGCCCGTTCGCACGAGGTGCGGACGGGCCCATTCGTTCCGGACCTTGTTCATGCTCCTGCGATTTGCACCGCTGCTATTCGTCCTGCTTTGGTCGACCGGTTTTATCGCGTCGAAAGTCGGTGGACACCATGCCGAACCGTTCACGTTTCTGGCGGTACGATTTACGATGGTGTTAGCAATCCTGTTGCCATGGGCTTTGTTGAGTCAAACTGAGTGGCCGCCGCTGCGGGTGATGGCGCAGGCGGCACTGACCGGATTACTCATTCATACGGCTTACCTGGGCGGTGTTCTGTGGGCCTTGCGCGAAGGGATGGCAGCCGGACTGGTCGCAATCGTCGTTTCGACGCAACCGATTCTGACCGGTTTGTTGGCCGGGCCGCTCTTGGGGGAGTGGCCGGGCCGCCGCCATTGGACCGGACTCATTCTTGGAATTACCGGTGTGTTGCTGGTGTTGGCCCCCAAACTTGGCAATGTCACCTTCGGTGAAGCTCTGGGACCCTTGGCGCTGGCGAGTGCGGTTATATCGCTTGTGGGAATTACGCTTGGGACTCTCAATCAAAAGGCGCACGGAATGAGCGGTGATCTTCTCGCTCTTACGATTGTGCAATATGCGGCTGCTTTCGCGTCGTCGCTGATCTTCGCTACGCTATTTGAAACCATGCGAGTCGATTGGACGATTGACTTTGCTCTGGCACTTGCTTGGCTGGTCTTGGTCCTGTCGATCGGCGCAATCGGCTTGTTGCTACTTATGATCCGCGCTCGCGAGGTGACGCGGGTCACGAGCCTGTTCTATCTCGTGCCGCCAACGACGGCGCTAATGGCCGCCGCCATGTTCGGTGAACAGCTAAATGTAATTCAGATTATCGGTATATGTCTTGTGATGGCGGCGGTCTTTGTCATCCGGCCGATGGCAGCAAGGACCGCAACCAATCCGCATTAGCGAACCGGCGACGGCTTGGAATTCAATCGAGGGCAAACGCCAATTCCAGGTTGCAAAATCCGGCATAATCCGGTTTCGATTGCTGAGTTACATCGCATCTCATGGACCCACTCGCGCCAATGGAAAGATTTCTAACGACCAAAGAGCTGGCAGACCTTCTCCGGCTCAAAGAGCGCAAGGTCTACGATATGGCCGCTGCCGGCGAAGTGCCCTGCACGCGGGCGACGGGCAAGCTGCTGTTTCCACGGGATGCCGTGGATGCTTGGCTTGCCGAACATACCGAAACCGGCAGCCTGGCCGCGACGTCACCGCGGCCAAGCGTCGTGCTCGGCAGCCATGATCCTTTGTTGGAATGGGCGCTGCGCGAAAGCCGGTCGGAGCTTGCAACCTATTTCGACTCAAGCCGCGATGGTCTGGAGCGCTACAGTGCTCGCGAAGGAATTGCGACGGGCCTGCATTTGTATTCAGCGGAGTCGGAAGACTGGAATACCCCCTTCGTCAGGAGCACTTTGGGAAATCAACCCGTCGTGCTCGTTGAATGGGCCAAGCGCCAACGCGGGGTGATCGTTGCCAGCGGCAACCCGCACGGCATCCTTTCGATAGCTGATCTCAGGGGCCACACCGTGGTTCCCCGGCAGGCATCGGCCGGCAGCCAGGTCTTGTTCGAGCACTTGTTAGCGGCTGCCGGATTAGGTAGCGGTGACATTATCCTCACCGCCCCTGCACTGTCGGAAGCCGACGCAGTCCTTGCCGTGCGAGAGGGTAAGGCGGATGCAGCATTTGGACTTGGCGCACTCGCAGGACCATATCAGCTTGAATTCGCCGGACTGGAACAAGAACGTTTCGACCTGCTGATCGACCGGCGGAGCTTTTTCGAGCCGCCACTGCAAGCGCTCATGTCATTTGCACGCACAAAAACTTTTCGGGATAAGGCAGGCGATCTAACCGGCTACGACATTTCCAAACTGGGCAAGGTTCATTTTAACGGACATTGAGCGGTAGTGGTGCATTCAATTCGCCCGCACAATCGCAACATAGCACATCGAGTTAGTCGCCAGCCTCGGACGTTGTTGAGGCGTTTGGCAAGCGACGCGATGGGGCAGGAGGACATGTCTATTTTCAGATTGCGTTGACCTCTTCGGCCGCTCTCGCTTTCCTACACTCGGGATCGAGTTGCTAGTCGGAGGGGCCTCACCATGACGTCATCAGAAAACGCCGATGCAGGCGCACGCGTCTTCATCTCCTATTCACGCAGCGACGTCACCGTCGCAGAGGCGCTCTGCGTTAAACAGGGTTCGCGATCGAACTCGGCGGCGACGAAACAGTGGCGCAAATCGACACTATCCGCGCCGAGCAAGCGGAATAGACGGCCTGGCTCATCGTTAGGCGCGGCTGTCGCGCTTGAACTGTGAAGCCCGTCAACACTGCTTCGGGTCACAAGTGAGCGTCGGGTGCTGCTCTGGATACGACTGCTTGCCCAGCCACCTCCAACGATGGGCTATACGGCCGAGTGGGTGGAAGGTTCGGATTTTGGCTGAGCAGCACCCATCCGGTTCCAGGCGTCGAGCGCGGCAATCTTGTAGGCTTCGGCAAGCGTGGGGTAATTGAACGTACTCTCGACAAAATAGTCGAGCGTACCCTTCAGGTTCAATACAGCCTGGCCAATATGGATGAGTTCGGTCGCGCCCTCGCCGACGATGTGGCAACCAAGCAGCCGGCGCGTCTTCAATGAAAATAGCATTTTTAGCATTCCCCGATCGAGACCCATAATGTGGCCACGAGAGGTTTCGCGGAAGCGCGCAATTCCGCATTCATAGGGAATGCCGCGCTCGCTGACCTCTTCTTCCGTCATCCCGACCGTTGAGATTTCCGGAACGGAATAGATGCCATACGGAAAGAATTCCGGCGGCTCGTGCGCTGGCTCGCCCATCGCGTGGCAGGCTGCGATGCGACCCTGTTCCATCGAGGTGGATGCAAGACTTGGGAAGCCGATGACATCGCCGGCCGCATAAATATGGGGAACACCTGTCTGCAGCGTCTTTGGATTGACCGTCAATCGGCCACGATGATCGCAATCCAGTCCGCAGCTTTCGAGATTCAGGGATTTGGTGGCTCCTACGCGGCCTGCAGCGAACAACACCATTTCCGCTCGGATCTTGCGGTTCCCCTCCAGTGTAATCTCGCAACCGGCATCGCTGCGCTTTACGCACTCGACCTTGCTGCCAAATCGCATGGCCATCCCTCGGTCGCGAAGTTGGGATGTAAAGTCCGCCAATAATTCTTGATCGATGAAGTCGAGCATGGTCTTGCGCGGTTCAATCAACGTCATCGGCACATCGAGTGCGCTAAATATGGTCGCGTACTCAACCCCGATGACGCCGGCCCCGATGATCGCGATCGAGCGAGGCAGCCTCGGCAATTCTAGAATGTCGTCGCTGTCGAAGACAGATTGGGCGTCGAATGGAATATCGTCCGGGCGATATGGAATTGTGCCGACGGCGATTAGAAAATTGTCAGCCGTGAAGCTGGAGAGATCGCCGTCGTCGCTCGAAACCTGAACAGTCCTTGCGTCCTTAAAGCTTGCATTGCCGCGCAGCGTTTTGACTTGGTTGCGCGCAAACTGATGTTCGAGAACATCTACCTCGTGGTTCAATGTGATGTGCAGCCTTGCGCGCAAATCCTCGGCGCCGATGTCCTTCTGGGCCCGGTACGAGCGTCCGTAAAAGCCGCGCTCTCGCCATCCCGACAGGTTCAGCGCCGTCTCGCGCAAGGTTTTGGAAGGGATTGTGCCGGTGTGAACGGAGACGCCGCCCACGCGCCGCCCTCGCTCGACGACCAAAACACGCTTGCCCAATTTGGCGGCCTGTATCGCAGCACGACGGCCAGCCGGGCCACTCCCGATCACGAGCAAATCGAAATGGTTCAATGATGCCCCCGTAGACTCCAGACGAGATCACCTCAACATTATGCGGTAGGCTCAAGGAGAATTCTAACTCTTAAAATATTGTTTTCCGGAAATTGCATTTTGGAGACAGAATTATTGTTCCGATTTATGCGCTTTAATTCTGGTCGAAGGGAAGGAAGTGGCTCAGGTAGAAATATAGTTTATATTTTTGGCCTTCCAGGCGTCACGGACTTTTCAATCCTTGAACTTTTCAATGGAAACTTCCCTGCTCGTGACCGCGCGGCTCATGTGGTTGAAAAACTCCGGCAATGAAGTTTTTCAAGGCGCAGCCCGCCAGCCTGAAGATATTGCACGATTCAGCTTCGGGACAACTCCGGAAAGTCTTGGTTTGAAGATTGCACGGTAGTGCAACGCTGAAGACCGGACATGGCGTGAGTGCGGCTCGCAGCCCAGCGCTTGAATGCCGACTTTCTGTTCCGTTGCTCTTCAAATTCCAGCGCGCATCGAATTACGACTCTAGCGCACGTTCAGTTTGGACGGACTCAGTCAACGTGCTCCAAGTTTTTTGTTGGATCGTGTTCCGGGCGCAAAACCGCCTAAACATTTGCTGAACTTGGCCTAAAGCTTCTCGATGCGGATGACCTGGGGCTTTGTGGCGACTTTATCGTTTGCTTCGATTGCCGTTACAGCGCGGCTGATGGCATCTTCGGTTGTTTCGTGTGTGATCATGATGACGGTCGCTGCGCTGCCGGTCGGAGTCGGCTGACCGCTACCTGGAAGTGACTTCATATCGCGGCGCTGCACGACGCTTTCGAGCGAGACGCCCTCATCGCCCATGCACTTGGCGATGCTCGCCATGGCACCGGGTTCGTCGCGCACATCCAGGCGAAGGTAATAAGCTCCGCAATGCTCATCGATCCTGGCACGGCGATGTGGAGTGAGGTTGACCGTCGGAATAATGAAGGGCGGCAGGACAATACCGCGGGCGACATCGACAATGTCGCTGGCAACAGCGGCGGCTGTTGGGTTGCCACCGGCTCCTGCGCCGACGAGAAGCAATGGCCCGGTAAAGTCACCGTCAAGTGCAACACAGTTGGTAACGCCTGAGACTTCCGCGATCGCCGAATGCTTCGACACCATTGCAGGATGGACGCGCGCTTCGATGCCGCTTGGGGTTTCCATAGCAACGCCTAAAAGCTT
>JAJFHK010000059.1 GCA_021775655.1 Filomicrobium sp.
GCGCATTTCTTCATGCAGCAATCCGACGGCGTTGGTTTGCCAGTCGTCCGAACGAAATGAGTTCGAACAGACGAGTTCGGCAAGGCCATCGGTACGATGTGCTTCCGTTTTCACAACGGGGCGCATCTCATGGAGGATGACGGGAACACCGCGGCGGACGATTTGCCAGGCGGCTTCGGAGCCTGCAAGGCCGCCGCCGATGACGTGGATGGGTTTGATATCGCTCATGGGGGCAAACTATGCGAAGGCGCCAATGTTCACAATCATTGTGATGGGGTGTACTTTTCACGCTGGCTTGCAAGTTCGTTCAGGCAACGTAAGCGATGAGTCGCCCTGCAACGATGACACTGAGCCAAAGTATGATCGATAGGGCTGCCTGAAAGCGTAGGCTAGTTGGAACGGGCCCAACTCCATCATAAGGCTGTTGAGCTCGGAGTTGAAAGATTGCGGCATTGAGACCCGATGCAAATATCAATCCCATTTTTACTTGGAACGCTGGATTGTCGCCAAACTCGAGTGCGTCGGATCCAAACAGTAAGAGCCCGCTTGTGGCGTTGATTGCGAAGCCGATCCAAACCCACGGTAGGAGCAGGGACGCGACTGTCGCGGCGCCTGATATACGTATGACGCCTAAAATGCGCAGATCGAAAATGACGATAGGGCCGAACAAAAGCCCGAGACCGACGAGATGCAGCATTTCTAGGATCGGATAAGCCCAGACCGATCCACGCACGAACTCGGACAAGGGTAAATCGTGGATGGCGCGCAGAAGCGGTTCGAACTCGATCATCACATGGGCTCAGCGTGGCGTTCTGCGGATGTTGTAATCCCGGGATCCGATTTGAATGCTTTTGAGACCGAGTTCGGCGCCGCCGTCGCGTGCGCGCCACCCGGTCACCCGAACAGATGCTCCGAGCCGAAGCTTGGTTTCGGTCAGCCCTTTGGCTTGCGCTTTTGAAATCGATTCAGTTTCAACTTGCCAAGTTGTTGTTGAGCCGTCTTGGTTCGCGGCGGTGACATCGAAGAAGATATGTGGATTTCGGTAGTTGACGCTCGAGATTGTGCCCTTCAGTGAGATGAGCTTCTTGGCGTCGTATTTTGTGACGTAGGTGTGATGGGCAGTTGCGTAATTCGCGATAGATACGAGGGTTGCGAATAACACCGTGGCGAGGCTCGCTGTAAGGACGCGGTTTAACAGAGACATGAGTTAGGCTCCGGGTGGGCAAAAAGCCGTTCCGCGTAGCACTTGAGGCGAAGTCCGCCTAGCGCCTACGTGCCGCAGTGAGCTGTGAAAATGTGCGCCAAGGAATGACGGGTCAGGCGGCGCGCGACATTCGGTGGACGTGCCAAACTGCAATTCCAAGCACTATTGCTGCACCGCCCTGATGAATCAGGCCAAGCCCGATCGGAATTTCAGTGCCGTTGGCTGCTTCCAACAGCGTCCAAATTCCGAGGCTGGCCTGGGTCAACAAGGTTAGGGCCAGCACTAGCGATGATGTCACGACGCGCTCATCGTCGGCGCTCGATGTCAGGGAAAGAGCGTGCCAGAGGGCCAATCCTATGAGGACGTAGGCGATTATTCGATGGGCAAATTGAACGGTTGCCGGGTTTTCGACAAGGTTCATATACCACGGAGCGAGGTCTGAAATGTCTGATGGGATCAGTTCTCCGTTCATCAAGGGCCACGTGTTGTGAACGAGGCCCGCTTTGAGGCCGGCAACAAACCCGCCCATCACAACTTGCAAGAAAAGTAGGCTGAAGATCAGCCACGCCGCACGCATTTGTGCGGAGTTGAGTGTGTGTAAGCGAATGCGTTCGCTTTGGCTTTCTTGGGCAAGGTCGAACGCAATCCATAAGATCGCGGCGAGGATTGCGAAGGCGGTCGTCAAATGCAGCGCAAGGCGGTAGTGGCTGACGTCGACTCGCTCCGAGAGACCTGATTGCACCATGTACCAGCCAAAGAATCCTTGCAGGCCGCCGAGCGCAAGGATGCCGATAAGTTTGGGCAGGTAGCCACGTGGTATCTTCCCAGCAAGCCAAAAGATGGCCAGCGGTAGTGCGAAGGCCAGACCGATAAAGCGGCCCAGGAATCTGTGGGTCCATTCCCACCAATAGATGTACTGGAACTCGGTAAGCGGCATCCCCTTGTTGACGAGGTGGTATTCAGGGATTTGTTGGTACTTTTCGAATGCGATTTGCCAATCGGTATCAGTTAGTGGGGGGATGGCTCCGAGCAGCGGTAGCCATTCGGTTATCGAAAGTCCTGAATCGGTCAGGCGGGTGGCGCCGCCGACGACAATCATTGCCAAAACGAGGCCAGAGACGATGAAGAGCCAGACACGCAGGGCCAGCGTCCCGCTTCTATCTGCGGCTGCGTGAAATTGTCCCCGGGTTGCGCGCTGGGCGAGCATCGGCTGGTCTACCTTCGTTGGTCTAAGTTCTGTGCCGTCAACAAAGCAGCAAGCTAGACACCAGGGCAATGCGCCCTAGTGTGGCAGTTGTCGATTTATCTATAATGCGACGACGTTAGGGGAGGAGGTTTGCAGAGCCCATGAATATTCGCATGCGAAAGTTGGTCGGGACCGTTCTCTTGATGGTGATGATCACTATCTACGCGCTGATTGCGATGCTCGTCGCCGTAGCGCTTGAAGTGAATACAACCTCCAAGTACGTCGAGCTAGCCTACTATGCCATTGCTGGGCTGTTGTGGGTTGTGCCAGCCGCAGTTATCATCAAGTGGATGTCGCGAGAGGACGCAGCGTGACGAGTGCGCGGGCCGCGGTTGGCAATTTGGCAAGCTGCCTGTAACCCTGCAGCAATGCGAAGGGCGCTCCTGATAGAAGCGTGCGCACGAAACGAAGATCCTGGAAATCCCCGTTGAGCGATACACGGGGCAGCGATGTCATCGCCCTTCGATGGCGGTTGTGTATCAAGCCCTTTTCCGTCGTGACCGCTGTCATCATGCCGAGTTGACGGGCAAAATGAAATTCGCGTTGGCCGCAGGCAGTCTCGTTGCCGTAGGGGAAGCTGAAGTGGCGGCAGGGAAGGTCGAGTTCAGTTTCCAGCCGGGCGATGCTGTTGGCCATCTGTTGGCGAGCAGCGGGTGCATCGAGTTTTGCGAGTGCATAGTGTCCCGTCGTGTGTGCACCGATGGTGACAAGCGGTTCGGCGGCAAATTCGCGCAGTTCAACCCAGTTCATGACAAGCTCGCGGCACAAGGTTGTCGCATCGATTTCGGCTGTTTCGCAAAGCGCAGCAACCGCCGTGCGCGCATTTCTTTCGGGTAACTTGCGTAGCGTCCAGTAAATTTGGTGGAATGCTTCAAATTTCTCTTCGGTCGTCGCGGAAGGCAGTGCGATGCGGTCCGTGCCAAGGACAATGTTAATCTTATTCAATGCCCGGACGGCTTTTTCGAGTGCCAGCCACCAAAGATTTCCTTTGCCGTCAGCGAAATCGCTCGGCACGTAGACTGCCATTGGCACATTGTGGCGGCGCATGACGGGTAATGCGTAGTCGCGATTGTCCCGGTA
>JAJFHK010000060.1 GCA_021775655.1 Filomicrobium sp.
CCCATTCGGCGCCCATCGCTCCGAAACTCGGCCCTTCCGCTTGATCACAGTCATCGGAGTGCGACTTCCGCTGGACGTCGGGCCAACGGCGTTGCTACTTTCCAGCTAAGAGCTGGAATCTCAGTCAGTTCCTTCGACGAAGGGGTTGGTTGTTTGCGCCAGCCGGCCAGCCATAATGCCACGCAATTTAGAAAATCCACCTGGAGGACGCCGCATGTCAGACGCAATCTATCCCGTATCCGCTGAATGGGCTGAGCGGGCCTGGATTAACCAGGAAAAGTACCAAGACATGTACGACCGGTCGTTGAAAGACCCGGCGGGTTTCTGGGGTGAGATCGGCAAGCGCCTCGACTGGATGAAGCCCTATACCAAGGTCAAGAACACCTCCTATGATCCAGGTAACGTTTCAATCCGCTGGTACGAGGACGGCACGCTCAATGTTTGCCATAACTGCGTTGACCGTCACGTTGCCACCCGCGGAGATCAAGTCGCGATCATCTGGGAAGGCGACGACCCGACCGACGACGAGCAGATCACCTACCGCCAGCTGCACGAGCGCGTGCAAAAGATGGCCAACGTCTTCAAAGCGAACGGCGTCAAGAAAGGTGATCGCGTAACGATCTACCTGCCGATGATCCCGGAAGCTGCTTACGCCATGTTGGCTTGTGCCCGCCTGGGAGCGGTCCACTCCATCGTCTTCGCAGGCTTCTCTCCCGACAGCCTCTACAACCGCATCGACGATGCCGACTCCAGGTTCGTGATTACATCCGACGAAGGTCTGCGCGGCGGCAAGACCGTACCTCTAAAGAAGAATACTGACGCCGCCGTCGCACTCGACAAAGAGAACAAATTCACCGACCTCACGGTCTGCGTTGTTCGCCGCACCGGCGCCGATATCGAAATGAAACCTGGCCGTGATGTCTGGTTGCACGAAGAACTGGTCAAGGTGCCAGCCGAATGCCCGTGTGAGGAGATGAACGCCGAAGACCCGCTGTTCATCCTTTATACTTCGGGTTCGACCGGAAAGCCGAAAGGTGTCGTTCACACAACCGGCGGCTATCTCGTTTACGCATCACTCACCCACCAATACGTCTTTGATTATCACGATGGTGATATCTACTGGTGCACGGCTGACGTTGGTTGGGTCACCGGCCACAGCTATATCGTCTACGGTCCGCTCGCCAATGGTGCAACGACACTGATGTTCGAAGGTGTACCCAACTATCCGACCGCCTCACGATTCTGGTCGGTCGTAGACAAGTGGCAGGTCAACACGTTCTACACGGCCCCCACTGCAATCCGCGCGCTGATGGGCGCTGGCGATGACTTCGTCAACCGCACGGAGCGCTCATCGCTGCGCCTGCTCGGCTCGGTCGGTGAGCCAATCAACCCGGAAGCCTGGGACTGGTATTATCGCGTTGTCGGCAATGGCAAATGCCCCATCGTTGACACGTGGTGGCAGACCGAAACAGGTGGCATCATGATCACCCCGCTTGCCGGTGCGATCGGGCAAAAGCCGGGCTCGGCAACGCTACCGTTCTTTGGCATCCAGCCAGCCCTAGTCGACGACAAGGGCGCCGAACTCGAAGGCGCGACCAGCGGCAATCTGATCATCAAGGACAGCTGGCCGGGTCAGATGCGCACGGTCTACCGCGACCACGAGCGTTTCGTGCAGACATACTTCTCGACCTATCCCGGCACCTACTTCACCGGCGACGGCTGCCGCCGTGACGAGGACGGCTACTACTGGATCACTGGCCGCGTCGACGACGTCATAAACGTATCCGGTCACCGCATGGGCACCGCCGAGGTCGAGAGCGCGCTCGTTGCGCACCCGAAGGTGTCGGAAGCTGCCGTCGTTGGCTATCCACACGACATCAAGGGTCAGGGCATTTATTGCTATGTCACCTTGATGACCGGAGAATCACCCAGCGACGACCTGAAGAAGGAACTGGTCAAGCACGTTCGCACCGAGATCGGCCCAATCGCCTCGCCCGACCTCATCCAGTTTTCACCCGGCCTACCGAAGACCCGGTCCGGCAAGATCATGCGCCGCATCTTGCGCAAAATCGCTGAGGATGACTTCGGCAGCCTGGGCGATACCTCGACGCTGGCCGACCCGGCAGTTGTCGACGACCTCATCGAGAACCGTCAGAACAAGAAGGCCTAACCCAACACGCGCCTGCGCGGTGTTGGCGAAGAGAAGAAACCCAACACTGGTTTGCCGAACGTTGGCCTGGAAAAACAAGCGGCCCCGGATTTCCGGGGCCGCTTCTTATTCGAATGAGTGCCCGCTAGTTGCTGGCAGAAGCGGAAGGCTCGAAATAAGTTGCGTTTGTCTGATCGTGATCCACTGCGGACTTGGGTCAGAAAAGCTTCACGCCTGCGGTCCTCAAGTCAAATAGCCGAACAAAGTCTACATTCTACGCCCGTCGTGCGTTGCCGCTTTTGATGCGGCGTAGCGGTATTGAAGATTCAATCGACGCAACCCCGTCAATACGCGTAAGCCGGCTCGTCAGAAATTCTTCGAATTCCGTAAGGTCCGCTGTTGCTATGCGGATAAGGTAGTCGCGTGTTCCTGTCATCAACCAACAGTCGACGACTTCGGGATAGCTTTTGATTTTGCGCTCAAAGTTTTGGAGCGCATCATCAATCTGTTTTTCCAACTTCACGGACACAAACACCGAGACGCCGAATCCAAGTTTTGCTTCATCGATCAGCGCGGTATATCCGCGGACTATTCCCAACTTCTCAAGTTGCTTGACCCGTCGCGTGCACGGCGACGGGCTAAGGCCAACGCGTGCGCTCAGGTCTTGAATACTTATCCGTCCATCAGCTTGAAGCTCGCGAAGGATTCTTCGATCAATTTCGTCCATGCGCGAATTAAATACACTAAAATTCCAACATATTATAGTGAAAACCACTAATTTGTACGGAAGAGCCGCCGAAGTTCGCATGCACGTGTCGCAGTGACTTTTGTATCCTGCCCCCATTACTGGCTGCAACCGCAGGGAACGCGCTAATGCAACAAGAGCAGGCAGATGATTTTGATCTGGAGATTGGCGAATGGCTTGAGGCGCTTGACTCTCTTGTAGAATTTCGTGGGCGCGGCTGCGCGCAAGAGTTGCTGCGTTTACTCGAAATTCGAGCCCAAGAGCTTGCGGTCAAACACTGTCCACGCCCCTTCAGCGCATACCGCAATTCGATCGCGCTTGAAGACCAACCGGGTTATCCCGGCGATCTACAAATTGAAGACCGTATCACAGCGCTTTTGAGGTGGAACGCGCTCGCGATGGTTATGCGTGCCAACGCGAAATACGGCGATCTTGGCGGCCACATTGCCAGCTACGCCTCAGCCGCCGAAATTTTCGAAGTCGGATTCAATCATTTCTTTCGTGGCGGAGAGGCGGGGGACTTGGTTTTCTTTCAACCGCATTCGGTGCCTGGAATTTATGCGCGCGCGTATCTTGAAGGGCGGTTGGATGCGTCGGAACTGAAGAACTTTCGTCAGGAGGTCGGTGGCGGTGGACTTTGCTCGTATCCACACCCGTGGTTGATGCCGGAGTTTTGGCAGTTTCCAACGGGCTCCATGGGGCTTGGTCCTATCAGTGCGATTTATGCAGCGCGCTTCATGAGGTATTTGGCGTCGCGCAGTATGACCGACACTTCGGAACGCCATGTTTGGGGCGTGTTTGGTGACGGCGAAATGGATGAGCCCGAGTCCATCTGCGCGCTTTCGTTGGCCGCGCGCGAGCACCTCGGCAACCTAACATTCATCATCAACTGCAATCTGCAGCGCCTTGATGGACCTGTTCGCGGTAACGGTCAGATCATTCAAGAGCTTGAATCTACATTCCAAGGAGCGGGTTGGAATGTCGTTAAGGTCCTGTGGGGCAGCGAATGGGATGAGCTTTTCGCGCGCGATAAGAACCACGCGCTAGTCCGTAAGTTTGCTGCGACAGTTGATGGCAAGTACCAAACGCTGGGGGCGAAAGACGGCGCGTATAATCTTAGCCACTTCTTTCAGGAGGATCCGGAAACGGCGGCATTGGTCGCACACATGAGCAATGACGAAATCGATCACCTCCGCCGCGGTGGTCATGATTCTCACAAGCTGTATGCGGCGTTTGCGGCAGCCAAAGCAGAAAAGGGGCGGCCAACAGTCATCTTGGCGAAAACCAAAAAGGGATTTGGCATGGGCGCGGCGGGTGAAAGCCGGATGACAGCGCACCAATCCAAAAAGCTTGATCTCGACGCGCTTCGCGCCTTCCGGGATCGCTTCGCGTTACCGCTATCCGATGCAGATTTGCAGCAATCGAACCTTTATAGACCGGCTGAAGACAGCGAGGAAATACAATATCTCAAGGCGCGGCGCGATAAATTAGGGGGCTACTTGCCCGCACGTCGGCGCACGGCAGAGTCCGTAAATGTTCCAGCGCTCGACACGTACGCAAGTTTCGCATTGGACGCCGAAGGTAAAGAAATGTCGTCGACCATGACGTTCGTTCGCATGTTGGGGTCGTTGCTTCGTGACAAAACTCTGGGGCCGAGGATTGTGCCGATTGTAGCCGACGAGGCCCGTACGTTTGGGATGGCAAATCTTTTTCGTCAAATAGGCATCTATGCGCCTGATGGCCAACTGTACGAACCGGAAGATTCGTCCAGTCTATTGTCGTACCGTGAATCAAAAACCGGACAGCTGCTGGAAGAAGGCATATCCGAAGCTGGTGCGCTCGCATCATGGACGGCTGCAGCGACGTCGTACAGCGTGCACGCAACACCGATGCTTCCCGTCTTTATCTATTATTCGATGTTCGGATTCCAACGTGTCGGTGATTTGATTTTGGCTGCCGCCGACCAACGCGCAAGAGGCTTTCTCATCGGTGCAACGGCAGGGCGCACAACGCTTGGCGGTGAAGGGCTGCAACATCAAGACGGATCTAGCCACCTTTTGGCGTCGGCAGTACCCAACTGCCGTGCTTATGATCCGTGCTACGCTTACGAAATTGCGGTCCTGTTCCACTTTGGCGCAACTTCGATGATGAAAGATCAGGTCGATGAGTTCTATTACCTCACGGCCATGAACGAAAACTATCCAAACCCTTCGATGCCCGATGGCGTTGAAGACGACATTATCAAGGGTCTCTATCGGCTTCGAAAATGCAAGCCATCGCAGAAATCGCGCGGGTGCGTACGCCTCCTTGGGGCTGGGGCCATCCTTCGCGAGGTTGAAGCGGCTGGCGAGCTTCTCAGCCAGGACTTTGCAATTGACGCGGAGGTATTTAGTGCAACAAGCTTCTCGCAGTTGGAGCGGGATGCACGCGCAATTGAGAGGCAAAACCGGTTGCATCCGAATTCCGAACCAGCGCTGTCGCATCTCGATAACAAGCTTGCGGGTAGCGCTCCGGTCGTTGCTGCTAGCGATTATGTGCGTGCCGTACCCAATCTCATCGCGCCGTATGTCGAGGGTCGCTTTACAGCCCTTGGAACCGATGGATTTGGACGAAGTGACACGCGAACGGCATTGCGCCGTTTTTTCGAAGTGGACCGCCACAGTATAGTGCTTGCGGCGCTTGATCTTCTTGTGCGCGAAGGTGTTTTTTCAAGATCGGTTTTGAGTGATGCGATTAATCGATATCAGATTGCCACCGAGACACCACCACCATGGACAGCGTGACGACAAATCTCCGATCTTAAGCGCACGCTGAGGATGCCATCTTGAGTTCGCCAGGCGCAGGTTGTTGAGTTTCTGGGCAATTTTCTGGAAAGTCTGGCGTAGTTCATCTTCATTGCTAGCAGGTTGGCCAGATCTGAGCACTCGTCGACGATAGAGCCTATTCAACTTGAGTGGACCCATTCTGCCGAGGTGGGCCTGCAACACACAGTCTATTTGAGAACCGCATCGTCACTCCGTGCATCATCGCTCTCCTGGCGTGAAGCCGCCAAGTGCGTTCCGCAGCTGATAAGTCAACCCGGCGAGCTCCTCAGCGTTTTGTGGACCGATAGCGTCGCTAATCTCGCGGTCCATCGCCCGCCATTCCCGATAGATCGCTTTCAACAGTGCCTTGCCGCGTTCACTGAGCCGGAGGACATTACTGCGAAGCTCGCGCTCATCGACCTGCCGCTCAATCAAACCGGCTTCGAGCAACCGCGCCGTCATTGTGCTCATGCTGGCGGCCGTCAAACCGAACTCTTTTGCCAGAGTGACCTGTGAGGCTTCACCGACACGCTGCAGCGCATCGAGGACGCGCGCTTGCCGCGGATGGACTCCGAGCGGTGCCAGCCGCATTCGCAATCGCTCTTCAAGCAGATGAGCGGAATGCAAGAGAAGATGGAACCGAAAGCGAAGAGTTGGCATGCTAATAGTTTATATACTAAGTAAGTTGAGCAAACAAGCTTTGAGTGGCATGGGGTTCCCCAATGACGAAGATAGTCGGACTTTGCCTGTTGATACTGCTCGGTACCGTTGGCGATGCGTTGGCGCATGAGCACGGCGGCCACGATGAACCAGCGGCCAACTTTGAAATGATTAAGTCCTTGTTCGTGCGCGACGGCATTGTTGCAGGGCCTGAAATCGTCGACTGCCGATTATCAGGCGGCATGCGCACCAAATGTTTTTCGATCACGGTGCGGCCAGAGCCAAGCGAGTTCAAAACCGGCCCCTGGTGCCCACGCCATGTTTCAGATGGTCCCGACAAAGCGGGCATCTGGCTGCACGATGGCAAGGTGCATGATGCCGATGGCACGTTCGTGAAAAATCTGAAGGACTTCTATAACGATGAACGCTGGCAGTTGTTTGATGCTAAATCGGGAAATATCCGCGTTACTGACAGCAAACAATCGTGTGAGGGCGCCGCCCGACCGGATGTCGACCCGAAGTTTCGAAATCACTGTGTCGAGTGCCGAACGTCTTACATGAAAGCGGGCGCAGTCATGAGCTACGTGATCCCGCTGCGGCCAGTCGACGTTGCCAAACCAGGTCCGCGCGTCGGGCGTGGAGGCGTGGGGCTTAGTTTCAATGGCGCTAAATTGGAAGCTCCGGTGCCGGTGGATGCAATCATTCGTGCACACACGCTGGCGCCGCTGGACGATTGCGGCGGGCACGTAAACCTTCACGTGGGATATCACATCCACGCCGTGACGGGCTGCCTGAAAGAGGTCAAATCGACCGAGAACCATGCACCGATCATCGGCATCGCTATGGATGGTTATCCGCTGCATACCCGCCTCGATGCCAATGGCAACGAACCCACGAACCTGGATCGCTGTCGCGGCCATGTTGCCAACGGCCTCGGGTACCACTACCACGTCGCTGCACCCGGCCAGAACGCAATCATCGGTTGTCACCGGGGCGAGACTGGATGCACCTTCGAGGGCGGCCCACAGGCTTGCGACGCAACGACATGGGGCAACATTCAGCGGTGGTTCCTTGGTTGGTTCTATTGAACCCTTGTAGTGGAGCCTAGTGGGCCCAACATTGTCAGCGAGTGAGTCGGGGCTAAAGGCCGCGGTCGCTATATAATGACCTAATATAGTGTCTTATTGATTCCTGACGTGGGTCGTGGCTCGGGACCGCTGCCCACTTTTTTAATGCCGCTACGGAGGGTAATCGTGAAACCAGTCGCGACAACAAGGATGTCGGTGTAGGTCGCAGAGGTCAGGAAAGAGCTACCGTTTATTTTCGGCGCGGCTACCCTCGCCGCCTTTGAGTTCGGTTGCGATGCCTGGCTGACCGGTCTCGACAGTCCATTGATTGCGGCGTTGCTTTTTACCTGGTTGTTCGTGGCGATGCTCTGGGCAACGTTCGGTGTGGTGCGCCATGCCGACGCGCTCGCCGAGCTACTGGGCGAGCCCTACGGCACACTCATCCTGACGCTGGCAGTGATCGGCATTGAGGTCGCTTTGATTTCAGCCGTGATGTTGGCAGGCGAAGCGTCGCCGACGCTGGCGCGCGACACTATGCATGCCGTGCTGATGATCGTGCTCAACGGCCTCGTCGGTGGGGTGCTATTGCTCGGTGGAATCCTTCACCGCGAACAGGACTACAATCTTCAGGGCGCAAGATCGTTCATTGCCGTGCTTCTGCCTCTGGCGGTCATCTCCCTCATCCTCCCCAAGTTCACCGAGTCAACTGCGACACCGACGTTCTCACCCCTGCAGGAAGGGTTCTTCG
>JAJFHK010000007.1 GCA_021775655.1 Filomicrobium sp.
GCAGCGCGGACTTTCAGCCCTGGTAGCGCGGCGGCTCGAAACCCAGCTGGTGACGATCCATAAAAAGTTTGCCAATGGCGGATCGTTCTCGGCGGACGCGGAGGCTGCCGGGCGGCGCGCAGCGCGGAACGCAGTGCTTACTCTGCTTTCTAGACGCGGCACAAAAGCTGACCTGGAGCTGGCTTCCCAACATTATTATTCGGCCAATACGATGACTGAAGCTGCTCATGCATTGACATTGCTCGCTGGTTCGAACGCTCCGCAGCGCACTCCAATTCTCGCTGATTTCCATGATCGTTGGAAAGACGATCACGTGGTCATCGACACCTGGTTTGCAGCCCAGGCGCAATCGCCGCGTCCACAGGTGATCGGGGAACTCGAGAGACTGATGTGCCATGAGAGCTTTGACAATACAGCTCCCAATAAGATCCGCTCACTGATTGGTAATTTTGTTGTACGTAATCCGGTGCAATTTAACCGGGCGGACGGGGCCGGCTATCGCTTTGCCATCGACCAAGTACTCGCTATCGATAAGTTCAACCCGCAGATCGCAGCGCGGCTTCTTAACGGGTTGAGAAGCTGGAGGACGCTTGAGCCGCGGCGGCGGCGGATGGCTAAGAAGGCCCTAGAACGCTTGGCGGCAGAGGATTCTATCTCGCGTGATACCACCGAGATTGTGACCCGTATTCTTCAGGGATGAGGGTTTGTCGAACTTCAATGAATGATCGGATTTAATCTCCTCGACACCGACCCGCGAAGCACCGAAAGTGAGTGGGTGATTCGTTGGCGGGGGCGTACAGCGGATCGATTCGGTCGGGACAAAACATTTTACGAAAATTCGGGGGCTAAGGGTATGGAGGGGACGCTGTCCGCCAGGCCGAGGGGTGTTGCTGTGCCATCTCAAGACGGCTGCTGGAGCGGTTTTTTGAGCGGCGCGGCACTTGCGGTGCGGCCGCAGCTAAGTGAGTTTCTCGAGCGCAGACGGCTTACTTTTCATGCTGGTGCCGCCATGCTCACTTCGGTTGCAGCAGTCGCACTAATGGTCGAACAAGTTCCCGACTCAATCGCTCCTGGTTGCGCAGCAATGGCCGCGGTTCTGGCAACGGTGATGGCGGGGTTTTGCTGGGCGTCTCCGCCGCTTTCCCCTGAAGGATCCCATGAGCCTGCCGATATCGGAACTAATCCGGCTCAGGAACCACCACGGCCATTCGCCTGGGCCGGTCAAAATCAGATCAGTGGGTCGAATGCAAACCTGGCCGCTGAACTCGCCCATGCTGCTGCTATGGCGCAGCTCACTGCGCGCATTAGCCATGACTTGCGCACTCCACTCAATGCGGTCATCGGGTTCTCCGAATTGATGTCGCAGGAAACATTCGGACCGCTTGGGTCGCAGCGCTATCAAGACTACGCAAAGCACATTCGCGAGTGCGGGCAGAATTTGCTCAAATCAACAGAGGATACATTGGCGATTACGTCGGCACTTGCGCAGCCGATGGGTGAGTCATGCAGTCCCGGGATGCGACCTTTATCGCTTGAAGACCTCACGAACGAGGCCTGGGCGTGCGTTGCTTTACATGCCACTCATGAGTGCATCACGCTGGATTGCGAAATTCCTGATGCATTGGAACTGTTCGGTGACCGCAGGGTCATGCGTCAAGTTCTGGTCAACCTGTTTCAGGACGCCATTTCTCGCGGAGGCTGGCAATCCCGTATAGTGGTTCGTGCTGGCCTCTGTCGCCACGGCATCCGCCTGACGATCGAGACGTCTGGTTGCCGTGAGATTGAGCAGGAAGAACCACTGTCGCTGAGCGTGGCCCGCGCACTTCTTGAGTTGCACGGCCTGCCTATAGAGACATCACGCGTCGGACAGGACGTTTGGCGGGCATCAGTCGATCTTCAGCAGGCGCTGCAAGCAGACTTCTTCTTTGATAATCTCGCAGCGTAGCTGATCAGTCTGGATTTGCGGCATCATTGTTAGCCGGATCAGTGCCGATAATCTCAACGAACGTTCGTGCGATCGACTGCGTAGTCGTGGTCAAAAGCTCTTGGAGAGCCTCGAAGGTCGGCACGTCGGCAACGCGAATAAGGCGCTGGCGCATTCCCAATGGTGCACTTTCAGGATTGAAGGGACCTTCGCTGCAGATCCTCATTACCTGTGTCAGTTCGTTTAGTAGATTGCCGGCGGTCAGAAGGGTATCGGCATGGGTCGCACTTACGAGACCGGCATCGCGCAGTCGCCTCAAGGCCTCGAGAGTATTTGGATCGAGTATGCCGGGATTGGTTTCGGCATTTATAAGCTGCAAGTACTGGACGATGAATTCCAAATCGATCAGGCCGCCTCGACAATGCTTAATATTCCAAACGTCGTCGCTGCCTTTTTCCGCCCAGATTCGTTCTCGCATTTCTCTGACATCAGCAGCGATCTTAGAATGGTCCCGGGGCTGGAGCAGTGCATTGCGAATCGCATCTTCGATTGAATTTCGCAATTCTGGTGGGCCGGCAATTGGTCTGGCGCGAGTGAGCGCCATGTGCTCCCAAGTCCAGGCTTCAGTCGCCTGGTAGTTGCGAAAACTGGATATCTTGGTTGCGACCGGACCTTGCAGACCGGAGGGGCGCAGCCGCATATCGACTTCGTAAAGCATGCCCTCCGGCGTCGGAGCGCTGAGCGCGGCGATCAGGCGTTGCGTCAGCCGGGCGTAATACTGGGCAGGTGCAAGCGGTCTATCACCATCGGATTGGATTGCCCCGTCGGCGTAAGAATAGATAACAATCAAATCAAGGTCCGAGCCTGCGGTCATTTCGTGGCTGCCAAGTTTGCCCATTCCAAGCACCGCAACCTGACCGTCTGCAATACGTCCATGCACAGCGGCCAACTCGTCAGCGACCTTTTCCAGCAGTTTCCCAACAAGGCTTTCGGCAATGCGAGCGTACGCTTCTCCTGCAAGATTGGCATCAATCGCTCCGGAGAGCACACGTAAACTGACAAGAAACCATTGTTCGCTGCCGACAATGCGGGCGCGGTCGAGGGTTTCCTCAAAGTTCTCTGCTCTGGCCAATTCGGTTCGAATAACCTCATCAAGTTCATCAGCACTGGGGACCGTCTCGAAGGTGCGCGGGTCAATTACGGCATCCAATAAGCGGCGGCGGTGCGAGATGAGGTGCGCGAGGCGAGGGGATGTCCCCATGATATCGGCGAGGAGGCGCAAAAGTGCGGGATTTGCCCGCAGCAGCGCAAACAGTTGGATGCCGGCAGGAAGCTCTGAGAGAAACCGGTCGAATGCAGCAACAGCAGCATCCGGGTCTGCGGTTTCAGCGAGGGCTTCGATAAGAAGCGGCTGGACCTCCGTCAACCTCTCCTGCGCACGCGGAGAGCGGACCGCAGCGTAGCGCCCATGATGCCAGCCGCGCACGGTCGCGATTACTGTGGCGGGTTGCGAATAGCCCATATCCTGAAGGGCCACGACCGTATCAGGGTCGTTGTCGCTGCCTGCGAATACCATATTGGTGCCGCGCGCTGTCAGTGCAGGCGTATCCTCGAACAGGGCTGCGTAGCGGGCTTGAACCTTCTCCAGAACTGGCAGAAGGACCGCCGCGAACGCAGCTTGATCGGTGTAGCCTGCAAATCGGGCGAAACGCTCAAGCCGCTCTGGTTCACTTGGAAGGGAATGTGTCTGCTCGTCGGCAATCATCTGGATGCGATGTTCGAGTTGGCGCAGAAAACAGTACGCGCTCTTCATTTCATCGCGGACCTCGGCTTTGATCCAGTCCCGCTCAGCCAGCATATCGAGCGTTTCGAGTGTGCGCTGCAGACGGAGAGCGCGCTGGCGACCGCCAGCAATGAGTTGCTGGGTCTGCACGAAGAATTCGATCTCACGGATGCCACCTCGTCCGAGTTTTAGGTTGTGGCCGGCGACACCGATGCCTCCGAGTTTTTTGAAGGCATGGATCTGCCGTTTCATGGCGTGGACATCGGCTATCGCCGCGAAGTCGAGATATCTGCGCCAAATAAACGGTTCCAACTCGTGCAGAATTGCGTGACCGGCCTGAATGTCACCCGCGGCAGGCCGTGCCTTTATTAGAGCTGCACGCTCCCAATTCTGACCGAAGCTTTCGTAATATTGGAGGGCGGCGCCGGTCGAAATCGCCAACTGCGTCGCGCCGGCGTCGGGGCGGAGCCGAAGGTCGGTGCGGAACACGTAACCATCGGCAGTCCGCTCGTCCATGAGCTTGACGAGGTCGCGGGTAAGCCGAACGAAGAAGGTCTGATGCTCAGCACCCGGTTTTAGGCGGGCGAGGCTGCGTTCGTAGAATATTATTAGATCAATGTCGCTGGAATAATTGAGTTCTCCGGCACCATGTTTTCCCATCGCGAGGACGATGTAGCCCGAACCAACTTCGGGTGCTGTCTGATCCTCGGCCAGCCAATCACCTTTTTGCGTGGCCTTCCGGAAGAGATAGCGGACTGCGGTTTGCAGTGCAGCGTCGGCGGTTTCGGTAAGTACCTGGGTAACAGTCATTACCGGCCAGACACCCCCTAGATCAGCAAGTGCTGTAAGGAGCGCCACTTCCGACTTGAATTTCCGCAAGATGCGCTGTGCCGTGACGTCATCGCCGCAAGCAGATATGTCTTCGCTGAGCTTCTGTTTTAGCTTTACGAAATGGCTTTCCGGCTCTGCAGCAAGGAGCCGGACAAGGCGGTTCGGGTCCGTGCGAATCAGGCCAGTTAGGTAGGGCGACCCCGCCAATATCCCCCGAAGAAGGACCCCGACTTCTGCACGGCCGAGTATTGAGAGGGCATCTTCTTTTCCGCTTTCTGCATTCTCGATTCCATCCCTCAAAGTAGCAATATCATCATCAAATTTGATATCGCTTACAGCGAGAGGCGCGCACGTCAACCGCTGATAAAGTGGGCCTGTGGTACCTGCCGGACCGTTGGGTTCGTTTGGATCCGTCATCGTCGTGCCTCATCTCAACTTTTCCGTCCGGGCTCAGACCGGCAAGCTTAGCACCGCCCGCAAGCCTGGAGCATTATCATCGAGGCGAAGTTCGCCTCCATGCAAGCGGGCCACGGCCGCGACCAGGCTGAGGCCCAGGCCTGTGCCCGGAAGACTGCGGCTCTTATCGAGCCGGACGAAACGCTCCATTGCGCGTTCGCGATCCTTGGCAGAAATTCCCGGACCGTTGTCAGCAACAGTAATAACTGCCCGCCCGCTGTCCTGATGCAACGAGACTTTAATGTTCGCTTGCGTGTCGGAGGATCCTGTCTCCTTTCCGTTGCCCGCCTGAAGTGAATGACGCCCGTACTTGATCGCGTTGTCTATGAGATTGATCACGGCCTGTCCAATCAGATGCCGGTTCGCATCCACACTGACGTCGGCGATACGCTCGGCAAAAAGGCGAACACCGGCTTCTTCTGCGACGGGTTCGTACAGTTCCACAGCATCGGTGAGGATCGGTGCGAGTGCCAGCTTCGTCTTGGTCTCCTCGATGGCGCCAGCTTCGAGACGGGCAATCAGAAGAAGCGCGTTAAATGTTTTGATGATTTCGTCTGCGGATTCGATCGTTTGACCGAGACCTGCCCCCAGCTCTTCTGCCGTCTTCGCAGTTCTCAATGTCGCTTCGGCGCGCTGGCGCAGACGGTTGACGGGCGTCTTGAGATCGTGGGCGATGTTATCGGAAACTTCCTTCATGCCATGCATCAACTCCTCGATGCGAGCAAGCATTGCGTTGACGCTTTCGGAAAGGCGATCGAATTCATCGCCTGTTCCTGCCAGCGGCAGGCGTCCGGAAAGTTCGCCAACCATGATACGGCTGGTGGCTTCCGACATCGTCTCGACGCGCGACAGCACAGAACGGCTTGCGACAAGACCCAGCCCCAGTCCGCCAAGGGCGATGGCTGCGAAACCTGCAAGCGCCAACAACCGCAGCCACCAGATCACTTGGCGCTGGTCCTCGACATCGCGGGCGACGACAAGGCGACCACCATCAGGGAGTGCCACGGCCAGGCCCGCAGCATATCTCTCACCTGCCCTTGGACCTTCCCCAAATCTATATGGAAACATACCGCCGCTGCCTTCTTCGGCGAACCTTGGCGGCAAGGCAGCAAGGTTTCCTGCGACCTTGCTGCCATCCGCACCGCTAAGATAATACAGCCTTGCGTTGCTGCCGCGCGAAAGGCGTTGCACGGTCGTGCGCAAGGCATCTGTGCCACCGGACTCTTCGATAGTGGCAAGGGTGCGGACTTCAGCGGAGAGTGAGTCCAGAACGTCGGTGGCGAAAACGCGATTCAGCTGCCAGACGATCGCAGCAAACATGACCGCGGTAACGACCAGGTAGGCGGCCACTCCTAGCGCGCTGAGGCCGAAGATGGTCGTCCGCAATGTTGCCCTTGGCGAGGAATACTTACTCGCTGTCACGGATAACGTATCCCGCGCCGCGGACGGTGTGGATGAGTGGCTTATCAAATGCCTTATCGATTTTTGCGCGCAAGCGTGAGACGTGGACATCGATGACGTTGGTTTGCGGGTCGAAGTGGTAGTCCCAGACATTTTCCAGGAGCATCGTGCGGGTAACGACCTGACCGGCATGCTTCATAAGATATTCGAGCAGCCGGTATTCGCGTGGCTGAAGAGCAATTGGTTCTCCTGCCCGTGTCACGGCATGGGAGAGGCGGTCGAGGACAAGGTCGGCAACGGCAATCCGCGTTGTCTGTTCGCCGGGAATTGTACGGCGCGAAAGTGCTTCTACGCGTGCCAACAACTCGGCGTAAGCGTATGGTTTGGTCAGGTAGTCGTCGCCTCCTGCTTTCAGACCGCGCACACGATCGTCGACGTCGCCAAGTGCGGATAGCACGAGGACTGGCGTCTGATTACCTTCTTTGCGCAAGGTCTGGATAACACTGAGCCCATCCAGCTCCGGCAACATTCGGTCAACCAGAAGTACATCGAACGCACCCTCGCGGGCCAACTCGAGCCCGCTGATGCCATCAGAAGCCCAATCTGCAGTGTGGCCGCTTTCTTTCAATGCCTTGACGAGGAAGGTCGCGGTCTCGCTGTCGTCCTCGATGATGAGTACCCGCATTGGTTGCCTCGGTATTTGTCCCTTGGAAGGAAAAAGGGGCAGCCTGCTCGACAGTGCAGACCGCCCCCTTTCTATAGCATGGTTGGATCAACTCTTGGCTGATCGGAACCAAATTCGGTTAGCCCTTCTTTAGACGGACGGCGACGAAGCGCTTGGAATTGCCCGATTGGATGTGGAGCAGCACGGCGCCACGGTCACGTGATTGGGCTTTTTTGATGCCGTCGATAACGTCGTCGGGTGATTTTACTTCAAGGCCTTGGATTTCAAGGACGACATCACCAGGCTTGAGACCCTTGCGCGCAGCATCAGAGAGAGGGTCTACCTCCGAGATCGTGACATTGTCATCGTCACCAGCCGGTTTTAGAGAGAGGCCGAGCTGGTCCAACTCAGTTACCTTTGGAGAAAGCGGCTTACCTTCCTGGAGGGCTGCCAATTCGGCAGTCGTTGACGGGAAGCGGCCCAACTCAACCTGGATTGTCTTGCGAGCGTTATCTCGCCAAACAACCACCTCGACCTTTGAGTTCGGCGTATATCCAGCAATCTTGCGTGCGAGGTCACGGCTATCAGCGATCGCGGAGCCGTCGACTTCCAGGATTGCATCCTGAGCCTCAACACCTGCGCCTTCTGCCGGTCCTTTCGGTGTGACGTCAGAGACGAGGGCACCTTTCGGATCGTCGAGACCTAGACTTGAGGCAGTATCCTCATCGATGTTTTGGATCTTGACGCCAAGCCAGCCGCGGCTGACCGTACCGTCTTTCTTCAATTGGTCGATGACTTCAATTGCGGTCGCCGCAGGCACGGCGAAGGCGATGCCGACGTTGCCGCCGGACGGGCTGTAGATGGCGGTATTAACACCAACAACTTCGCCATTGAGATTGAACGTCGGTCCGCCAGAGTTGCCACGGTTCACGGCAGCGTCGATCTGCATATAGTCGTAGGGACCTGAGCCGATATCGCGGCCTTTTGCCGAAATAATACCGGCGGTCACAGTACCTCCAAGGCCAAATGGATTGCCAACCGCAACAACCCAATCCCCGACGCGGTTCTTCTCAGTTGAGAATTTGACGAACGGAAATTTCTGGTCGCCGACATCCTTGATCTTGATGAGTGCAAGGTCCGTGCGTGGATCGGTGCCCACGAGTTCGGCCTCATGCTTGTTGTCCTGGTCAAAGGCGACCTGGATTTCGGAAGCGTCATCGATGACGT
>JAJFHK010000061.1 GCA_021775655.1 Filomicrobium sp.
TTGTCACCTGCGTACCTGGCCACAGGTCCTGCACGGCTTCGGCCATGACGTGGGCTGCATCGTGCCGGATGAGTTCCAGCGCCTCTTCATCGGTCCGCGTGATGATGCGAATATCGGCATCGTTTTCGATGGGGTCGGCAAGGTCGACAAGTTCGCCGTTGACCATCAAGGCGACCGCCTTCTTGGACAGCGATTTCGAGATGCTGGCCGCAAGTTCGGCTCCCGTCGTGCCCTTTTCTACAGGACGAACGGCGCCATCGGGGAATTTTAGATTGATTTCAGCCATGGTCGTGGCCCTCCTCTCAATCGCTGCATACCGCGCAGGTAAGAATGGGTTGGGTGCCAAGTTTCGTGTCGGCACCGATTATGTAGGGCGTCTTCTGGCAGAATTCGGGAGATGAGGGAAGGGGCTCGTGGGGCTGTGCGGGTTAGGGTGAGCGGACCAACCTCAACGCACCGACAATTGGAGTGGTCAGGATCGCGACCAGGGTGCAAATTTCCTCACGGATATCATCGGGAATGCGACTGAAACCCTGGTGGAGCTCTTAGGGCAGTGCATCAGAACAGGTGCGGCTCTTGGGCTGCGCATAAGTCAAGGATGCACTATTCGGTGGCAACGTATTACAAATCCTATCGCGATTGCGCACAGTACTATCACAACGGTAATAATTCCAGATTGGCAGTTGCAATATTCGCGGTTATCGCTGTTTGATCATGCCCGATGGGCTGGCGCGGTGCCGGTTGGGACTGAATTGATTGCGGATGGCGATGTACCCAAAGCATGTTCTGGTCGTCGACGACGTCTATTTTCAGCTGGAGTTGGTCAAAAACCAACTTCTTGAGCTGGGGGTGGCTGACGTGAGTTGCGTTTCAGAGGGGCATGAGGCGATCAGCATTCTGAAAAACACTCAGGGACCAAAACCTGATCTCATCATAACCGACGTTCTCATGCCACCACCTGACGGAAGGGATCTCTTGCGATTCATTTCTGAGCATGACATTTCGACGCCGGTAGTTCTGATGAGCAGCTCGACGGAAAGCCTTCTTAGATGCGTTACAGAATTTGCAAGGACGTCTAAGGTCGAACTGGTTGGAACTCTCACCAAGCCGGTGCGGCTGAGCGATCTGAAATCGTTGCTTGAGCAGGATGGCGAAGGTTTGTCGTCGTCCCCGGTGAGTGTATCTGAGGTCGTTCAAAAGTCGGCGCTGATCGTCGATGACGACCCGATCCTTTTCGAAACTGCAGCGGCAGTGCTTCGCCAGAGGGGTTTTACCGACATTGCGCTCGCCGCATCGGTTGCTGCGGCGAGACAACATTTGCGGTCGGAAGCGAAAGTAGGCTTGTTAATTTTGGACTTGAACATGCCGGATTCCGATGGCGTCGAATTCCTTAGTGATCTTCGCCAAGAGTGGAGCGATGTGCCGATAGTGATTTCGAGTTCAGCCCATGCCAGTGTGCGAGATGCAGCATTTCGACTCGCCAAGGCTTATGGCCTGGATGTTAGAGGAGCCGTGGCAAAGCCATTCACGCTTGAAAAGCTCGACCAAGTTTTAAGGTAAGCTCCGAGGCCCGTTGGTAGGGTGAAACTTCGATTTTTGAAGCTTCGGGCAGGCTGCGATACGTAAGGTCATGAATGATAGCGCGCTAACAATTTTTGTTGGCTGGTGTTTGAGTTGGTAATCTCAGGGTCATGGTCGTGCCCCGGTTGCGGCCTGCGCTTTGTGCGATAGCCTCGCCACCGTGGGCTTCAGTTATCGTTTTGACGATAGCCAAGCCCAGCCCCGTCGAGCTCTCCCCATCTGTCGGCTTTGCGGAAAGCGTTCTAAAGGCATTGAAGGCTGCACCGATGTCGTGGTCGGTCATGCCCAGACCCTCATCGGCCACTCGTATCTCAATCGTTTTTCCGTCCTGGATATTACTGGTGCTGACTTTAATCCTGCTACCTTGCGGGGAGTACTTAATGGCATTGCTGATGAGGTTGCCGACAGCTTCTATCAGGCGATCCTCGTCGGCTGGAATATTCAGCGATCCGTCGAGTGAAGTTTCTATCGTGATGCCTTTCTTACCTGCGGCTTGTGTATGAAGATTGAGCGCGTAATTAACAGCTCGACTGAGCGGGACAGTAGAAATCGTCAAGCGTATTTCGGCGGTTTCTTTCCGCGCTGCATCAATGAGATCGGCGATCATCCTTTCCATTCTGTCCGAAGATCTAATAATTGCGGACGTCGATTCAAAAATTTGCGTCTGTAAAGCGGCTTTCTCCTCGGGCAACCCGGGTTTTTCCAAAATTGCCTGGATCAGTTCCGACCTACTGACAACATTGGCCAACGGGTTCCTCAGATCATGGGCTACCATGCCGAGAACTTTTGACATGAACTCGCTTCGTTGACGGGCTGAGTGGTGTTGTTGCTCAAGTCTTTGGATCAGGCGTTCCCTTGTCTGGTCGTCGGATAGCCGCTGCAGTTCGGCTTCCACCCGCCGCCCAAAGATCTGGACGATACCCTCCACCCGTTCGGTTTGAGAAATCTCTAGGTTCGAAATAACCGCGAAGTGGCCCGTGACCTCTAGTTTCCGATTGCGAAGAGGAATTCCATAGTAGCTGCGGCGATGTGCGGGTTCCTTTGGAAAACGCTTCGCCAATTCTTCTGGAATAAGAACCGACTGGCCCCGGTACACGAACTGGCACGGCGTTCCCTCCAGGTCGTATTCCACTGGAGCTCCCAAACTGCCGTCCCGCCAGCTGTAGAGCGCGCGAACCCTCGTTGGAGGATTGTCCAGGGCCTGAGTCACCATAGTTAGGTTAACGGACATAACGTCGTGAAGATCGCGAACCAGCGCCGCAAGAAATTCGTTGCCAATGCTTCCGGCGGTACTGGCAGCGAGTTGATGAATCGGATCTCGTTTTGGATCCATGTGGCAGCTCGGGTCTGATGGGACGACGATGGATGAGCTGTATCATAGCGCCAACATCGTGATTTTTTCTGTATATTTTATTTTGGGAGCTACTTGTCGGTGAGTGATGCCCCCAAAAACAATTGGGGCTTTATGGCAGACAGTGCTGTGTCGCCGAGCAGGTTATCGCTTCCCGGGTGTCTCACGCTTTCACGTCTTGTCCATATGCCGGTCTGTCCAACGGCCATATCGCCACGGCGCTAGAGTGTGGTGTTGATCGCGTATGTCGGGGACGGGATCGTAACCGGCAGAGCCACCGGGTCGGCACCGCCAAATCCTGGATATCATCAGCCAAAAACCGCGCCAGGGTCCGTTGCAGTCAATCGATTCAAGTGCGTATTCGGAACAGGTCGGCAGATGGCGGCATTGCCAGCCGACATACGGTTTCAGTGTCCAACGGTAGGCGTGGATCGGCAGCTTCAGAAGGGCACCGAGAAGCTTCACACCGATTGACCGGAAGCCGTGTCGTGGCGGTCTGTTTCAATCTGTTGAATGGCGTCGAGGACAGCGTCGAATACGAGCAGCGTGGAAGCATGGCGCGCTTTATAATCGCGGACAGGTTCGAGAACGGCCAAATCAGCCCAGCGCCCGTTTGGCGGCGGGCCGTTCTCTTTCAGCATGGCGCGAACCGTGGCTGCGACTTCGGCGAACTCTTGACTCGATGTGCCGACGATTTCACGTCCTACGACTGACGCTGCAGCTTGACCAAGTAGGCAGGCTTTGACCCTTTGCCCGAAATCCGAAATAACCCCGTCGGCCATTTTCAGATCTACGTTGACGGTCGAGCCGCATAGCTTTGAATGTGCTGTTGCGATTGCGCCGGGATCAGGGAGTTGTTTGGAGCGCGGAATGTTTGCCGCAAGTTCGATGATGCGATTTGAATAGATATCGTCGAGGTCGGTCATGCGAAAAAGCCTTGACTGTCACGGCGGCTGACGCCTGTTTGTGGTTTCCTGCTGAATATAGGCGTTTCATTGGCTCGCGCGAACCCTTTGGCCGCTGAGGCCTATTAATCAGAGTCTCTGTGCGAAGAACACGGGTTGCAACAATGACTAAAGACAGCCAAATTTTTGCCGCTCCCGGGGCCAAGCCTGACCTGGAGGAGGGGCTCCAATTCACGCCGCGCTTTAGTGCGAACGGGCTTATCCCTGCCATTGTGACGGATGCTGCCAGTGGCAGCGTTTTGATGTTCGCCCATATGAACGCGGAAGCGCTGCGGTTGACCGTTGAGACGGCGACGGCTCATTTTTATAGCCGGTCGCGGAATCGTTTGTGGAAGAAGGGCGAAGAGAGCGGCAATGTTCTCCGCGTGGAAGCCATGCGGACGGATTGCGATCAAGATGTAGTCTGGCTCAGCGTCAACATCGAGGGGCATGGGGCTGCCTGCCACACTGGCCGCAAGACCTGTTTCTATCGAGACATTACGCTAGGCAGTCGCGAAAATCGTACTTACAGCCTTGTCGAGACGGTACGAGAGCGTGGCT
>JAJFHK010000062.1 GCA_021775655.1 Filomicrobium sp.
GCTCCGGAAGGCGCGAGCGCGCACCTGCGAGGCCGTCTCTGGCGCTATCGCTGCAGTGCTGAAATGCTTCTCAACTGAGGAATGCGCCAACTATCTCGCCAACGCCGGTTATGCGTCCGTTTAAGTTGAACAGGCTCTAGAAGTAACCGGACGAACCTCAAGGTTGTCGCTCTCGCGCCCGCTCACGGCAGCCCTTGGCCCTGTGCGACGATTGAATATGTTTTCTTATATGTCCCGCAGTCGGGAAGAAAGTGTCCGCGTTGGAAGCGGGTGCTGAGCCTACGACCTATTCGAATTCAATGGACCGACTTGCCGTAGAACACTTCGGTCATCATCCCCCAAAAATCCAACTCCAAAACCCTTTGGGCCGTTGAATCGATTTCCGGAGTTCTTCCACATCAAGAGGATGACGGTGCGAGAATTCCAGATTTGTTGGGCCGAAATAAAGATCCCTGAAACCTTCAGGCGGATGCTGGGCGGAAAAGCGGACCGGCGATCGGAAAGTTCCGACGTGCGAACGTGCAACTTGCTGCATGTGGGAGCGGAGATCGGTGATCCGCTGGTTCAACTTCTCTTCCGTCTCCGGCTCAAGCCGCGGTGTGGGTTCCGAAGTGTATTCGACTTGCCCTCCCATTTCCCGATGCCTGCGGTGCAACTCCTCAAGATCACGCTCCGGTCCGCTTTCCTGGAGAATCCCTTGCTCGCGGAATTCCTTGCAGTAGGAAAGAAATCGCTTGGGTCGATCGAAATCGCTGCCCCAACTGTCGATCCGTGGCCACTGGGGAGGATCATCGGGCGTTTCGAGGATGACCTTGAGTAGATGCGGGCCGAGTTCGATTTGTCCTCTTGAATCAAGTTCCTGGAGCAACATCGACCATCTCAGATAGAGCTTTATCCAGTCTGCAAACTGGAGATCGATCGGGGGGCGCTCGATGTCATATCCGATGTGCATCTTGTCACCGAGTAACTCAACTTCGTCCCGTTCCGCGTCGACATAGCGGAAATCCCAGCTGTTCTCTTCAGTGATGGGAGCAGGGGGGACTTCGAGGTTTCCAATCGGCCACTGTCGTATGATTGGCGCAAATTCGATCCGCGCAGCAGAATGCTGCTCGATCGCCATCGACCATTCTTCCGTGACAGTGCCGTAGACTAGCTTCGTTCCCTCGCCCAACCCAGTGACTCGTTCCAGATAGCCTCTTGTTATGATGGGGAGAAACGATTGAGAAACGTGCATGCACAGAAGTGAAACCTCGCCAACGAATGGAACCTCGTTCGGATCCTTCGCGGTCAAAGGGCTCAACATCTTCCTCAGGCGACCGTCATAGATGACGTCGACATTCCACGACGCCAGCGCTTCCGCGAACCGGA
This sequence comes from Filomicrobium sp., assembly GCA_021775655.1. Lineage (GTDB taxonomy): Bacteria > Pseudomonadota > Alphaproteobacteria > Rhizobiales > Hyphomicrobiaceae > Filomicrobium. The sequence goes on from JAJFHK010000062.1 coordinate 1,369, forward strand.
TCACCCAATCACGGTGTTTCCAATTGTACTCTTCCGCGGCGTCATCTCCGTACCGTTCTGCATGGCGGTACGAAATGAACGCCTTTGGACGCCGAAACTGCATCATGGCGCTATTCGATAGCAGGACTATGGTTCAGTCACCTACATAGATTAGCAGTAAAGGAGAGGATTCGCACCGCCCATGTCGACCAGCCAGACAGCCTCTGGCTATCGAGTTCGAAACATCGGATGCTGGCATGCCGGATCGCTCGAGCATCCAGGCACCGAATTCTAGGCCCGGTCTATTCGTCAAAGCGGACTTGGAAGCAGACAATGAAAAGAGCGATGCGTCTCGTTTCGATAAACATTTTGGAGGGACTGAGGCCCATCGCGCCGCGAGCGGGCGAGCGGCGACTGATCGACCGCAATCGCGCCGACTTCGTGAAAAATATGGTCGCCGACTTACAGCCCGATATTATGGTGATCAACGAAGCGCTTTACTGCCGCCTGTATGACGGTCACGACGTCGATTATGCGCGCCTGTTTAGATTTCCCCATCAGTTCGCAGCACTTTATGATGGCGCATGGGGTAATGCGATCGTCAGTCGTTTTCCCATTGTCCATACGAAGGAAATGCGAATTTACAATCGAGGTGGTCTCGCAGTCCTCATCGAAACGCCGTATGGCCAACTCTCGGTTGCGTCCTACCACCCGCATCCCGGTCGCTACCCGGAAAACAAAGCGCAGGATTTCAAGGCACTGCTTGAGGGCATCACGGGCCCTGCTGTCGTATGTGGTGATTTCAACAGCATTAGCCCCGAGGACGAAATCGACCGTCATGCCCTCATCAAGGCATGCGGCACGTTCAGTCGCGATCCCGAGGCGACGGTGGACCAGTTCCTTAGAAGCGGAGAGTTGGTCTTTAAAACTCTCGCGGAATTGGGGTTTGCAGATGCGGTTCCACCGGCGGGGCGACGCTATTCCATTCCCACAGACCTATTGAACAAGGACAAAGCGTCAGCGATGCGTATAGATCATGTATTCGCCAACGAAACTGTCGATATCGTTGATGGCGAAGTCGCGCACAGCACAGCGAGCAACTTGGCAAGCGATCATCACCCGGTCACCATTTCTTTCTGCATCGGTCGAAAAAGCGACACCTGCTGACTAGCCGCTAGGTCGGTTCTTGCACTTCCGGTTGTGGCCCTGACCGACGCTTCCTTGCGGTGCAGCAAGACGGAAGGTGTTGGGGCTATCGCGTCGACGCACCTGGATCGGCGCACCGGCGGTCGATGTTGGGGGTGCTCCGGAAGGTTCTGAACGCTATTGATGGCTTCCCTTGACCCGCAAGAGACGATGACGCACACGGAGCTTGCTGCTCCGTCATCCGTCCGGTTATGTTCTCACAGCGTCAGGAGGGGCACAGAGACAACGGGCCAATTCCGACTGCGACTCCTGTGAGTGCTACTCAACCTTCGGGCAAGGAAGATTGTTTTCGCGAGCGTGCGAAATATCCATACCGTGACTGTTGTTTCAGGCCGCAACCGGCTCTACCACCAAGTTTTAGCTGGAAAGGTTGCAGAGAACCTGTACCGCAGCATTGACGGGTGCGGTTCTGGACCACTATTCGGTACTCGTGGGTCATGATGGCGACCGGGGGCGCAACCTACCTGATATGTCCGATGCGATAAAAAGACCTGAACATCGATATGTCAGTGATTTGCGACGGCTTGACACCAGTCAGACGGTTGTCGCCCGTAATCTCAGTTCGCTACTGCCGATAACTCTTTCTGGGATCTTTCTTATTCTTGTTGCGCTCTTCGTGGCGAGCACGTTCGGTATTGCTCACGAAGGTTCGTTTCTTATCGTCGGTGCCGCAATCTGTGGCGGTTACATGGCGCTGAACATCGGCGCCAACGACGTTGCGAACAATATGGGTCCCGCCGTAGGGGGAAGAGTACTTACGATCACTTCTGCCATCGCCATTGCAGCGGTGTGCGAGACTGCTGGCGCTTTGATGGCCGGCGGCGACGTTGTCAAAACCGTCGCGAAGGGGATCATCGCGCCCGGCGGGGCTGTGTCCGTGATGGAGTTTCAATACTTGATGCTTAGTGCGGTGTTCGCGGCCGCGCTATGGATCAACGTCGCAACGGTGCTCAGCGCGCCTGTCTCGACAACCCACTCAATTGTCGGCGGTGTTCTGGGCGGCGGTATTGCGGCTGCCGGCTTCGGACTTGTGAATTGGGAGACGATGGGAAAGATCGCAGCGAGCTGGGTGATCTCTCCCGTAATTGGCGGCGCGATTGCAGCAGCGATGTTGGCGGTCATAAAGTCGAAGATTCTTTATGCCCCTAGGCGTCTCGAAGCGGCAAGAACTTGGGTTCCGGTCCTGATTGCGCTCATGGCCGCCGCCTTCGCGGCTTATATGGCCATGAAGGGACTTAAGCATGTTTGGAAGGCCAGCACGCTTGAAATAATTGCAATATCGATTGCAGCATTTGTACTTTCGTGGGTCGCTGCCCGACCCTACGTCACGCGAAAAGCGGCCAAACTTGAAGATCGCCGTTCCCATATAAATACCTTGTTCGACTTTCCGCTGATTATCGGGGCGGCATTGCTTTCTTTCGCACACGGCGCCAATGACGTTGCAAATGCTGTCGGTCCCCTAGCGGCAGTCGTATCGACGATTGGGACAGAGGGGGACATTGTCGCGAAGGTTTCGATCCCGTTATGGGTAATGGTCGTTGGCGCACTTGGGATTGCGATCGGCCTCGCAACATTCGGACCGAAGCTGATCAAGGTCGTTGGCGAGCAAATCACCCGACTCAATTCGCCGCGTGCCTATTGCGTTGCGATGTCTGCGGCCATTACTGTGCTTGTCGCAACATCCTTCGGATTGCCGGTCAGTTCGACACACATCGCTGTTGGAGCGGTATTCGGTGTCGGTTTCTTACGGGAACACTTGGAGAACCCGAACCGGCGCAAGCTGCGGCCGGGACACAAGCTGAATGCCACCGCTGAAGATGCCTTCAAGAGCCCGAATGTTCGCATGAACCGGTATCTCGTTCGCCGACGTTTCCTATGGTCAATCGCGGCGGCCTGGATAATCACAGTACCTGCGACAGCTTTGCTTGCTGCGATTGTTTATACGCTTTTGCAGAGTCTGTGATCCAGGGACGTAACGCCTGGAACTGGCGCACAAGCACAAGGTAATCTTCGCGGTAAACAACTCTTTTGGCATCCTCAATGAGCGCCCAATGCCGTTCCCGTCGTATGTGCTCGGGCCACTCTTCCGCTTGATCCAAGACAAGAAAAGGATAGTAGGTCACAGGAACAGATTGGATGCCGCTCGGTGTGCTTTTGCCTATTTTCACGGTTACTGGAAAATCCTCGAGCACCACACCGCGTACTCCAGCTTCCTCGAATCCCTCGCGATGACACGTATCGGCATGAGTTTCGCCTTTCTTCTGGCGTCCTTTGGGGAGGACCCATCGTCCACGCGTCTGAGAAGTCACGAAAAGCAGCGCGACCGCATCGTCCTTCATGTCGAAAGGAATTATGCCGATGCGATGCATTTCGTCTCCTGTCGGTGCTGCCAGATTTACCATCCATTTTATAGGAGGAGCGGCTGCCATGTCTAAATTTACTGATGGCAAAGTCAGCATCAACCCTTTTCAAGAAAATATCTGAAATGGGTCAGGCTTGATGGTCCGTCTCGTCCGCATACCTTCCGCTATCCTACCATGAGCCGCTGTCAGACAACGATCGAACTCGCGATCCGGCGACTTCCCTTGTTGGCCGATTTTGTTGCAAAAGTCGGTTGAGATAGCAGGCGAACAGTGATTCCGTCTTGTCAGGTCAGGCATTGACGGAGATCAGCAATGATGGGGCGGCTCAACCAGGACCAGGGGCAGCTTT
>JAJFHK010000063.1 GCA_021775655.1 Filomicrobium sp.
GAAGATACAGTGCCTTCGCCTTTAACATTCAGCGTGACCTCTGTATCCTTGGTATCGACAACGGCGGTTTCCAGAACTTCATACCCGCCTCGCATGCCGGCAACAAGACCGTCCAAAACCACATACCCGCGGCTCGGCAAACGAACTCTGTACTCAACCTCGGCAGCGCGGATTGTCTCGCTTTCACCGGGTAGATCAATCACGACCGACGCGTCGTCCTTCTTGATAACTTTATCGATCTTTACTTCGCTTCTTTTTCCGCCAGACAGGACGAGCCGCACCGATTTCACGTAGATGTCGTCGTTCACGGCAACAATTCGCACCTTGTCGAACCGGCCCATTCTGGGTTCGACATCGATGACATCGATTCTGGATCGTTCTTCTGCCCACAATCTAGCCCAGTCTTCGGCACTCTCGCCTCTGCGATCTCTTGCCTGCGAAGTCGAAACAAATGATATGGTCAGGGCCAAAGCCAGAACCGTAAGAGCTAACCTGTACACGTGCGTGTCCTCCACCGAATTTAGCCGTTGAACCTTTGGCAATTATGGTCATCTCTTCTGGAAACCAAAACGGTGACCGACCATGGTTCAAACATATCTCGTTGAACCTCAGATGACGGCACAAACAGTCGCCAGGATTGCCGGCGACCTACAAGCGGATCTGAAATTCGCGATACGAGTTAGCTTCGATAACATGCAACGTCGACAGAAAAATGATGCTACACGGACGACTTGCGATCTCACTTATTCTCTTTGAATGGCGTTCAAGGAAACAACGCTAGTAGCGCTTAATCCAGTCAGCTCCCCTGGGCACGACAATTGAAACAAGTTTTTTCAAGTTCCATGCAAAGTGGTCGTTCAACTGACCAGAGGGCGACAGAAAGCGGATAAACTCGATGACTGACGGGTGCCAGAGAACAACTAAGAACGTTCTCGACATATGGAAAATCGTCCGCGCTGAGCTCTCCGAAGGCCGCAATATTGCCATTGCCACGGTGATCGACACTTGGGGATCATCACCTGTCCCAATTGGCGGCCAAATGGCGATTTTGGAAAACGGGGCTTTCCAAGGATCGGTGTCAGGCGGCTGCGTCGAGACTGACGTGATCGTTGCTGCCAGCGACTCGATCGAGACAGGGCGGATACAGCGGCTAAGATTTGGTGTCACGAATGAAAGAGCCTGGGAATCGGGTCTACCTTGCGGCGGTAACATCCAAATCCTGATCCAACCGTTGCGCGGTGCCACTGACATTCAGTTCACGGATCGGTTGATCGACGCGCGCAAGACCCGTCGCTCAGCGTTGATCGAAACCGATCTTGCATCGGGTGAACGGACTCTTCACGAAAATTGCGACAGCCTGCGAGAGCCGTTAAAAACTATGTACAATTCTGGCCGCAGTGGAATCTTCAAATCCGGTAGCCACGAAACATTCGTCCACACCGTCATGCCAAGCCCTCGAATTCTGATCGTTGGCGCAACTCACATTGCACAAGCCCTCGTTGCCATCTCCGAGACCGTGAATCTTTCTCCGATTGTCATCGACCCCCGTGAAAGTTTCGCATCACAAGCACGCTTCAGTGACACCGAAATCATGCGCGGCTGGCCAAAGGAGGTGCTGCCTAACAATGACCTCGATGCGCATACCGCGGTGATCGCGCTTGCCCATGTTGATCATATCGACGACGAAGCGTTGAGTTACGCACTAAGCAGTCCGGCCCGGTACATCGGTGCGCTAGGCTCCACCCGCAATCACGCAAGACGCCAGGCACGCCTATTGGAGGCAGGGTTCTTGCAGGCCGACATAGACAGGATCCGATCTCCTATCGGCATTGATATCGGCGCCGTCACTCCTGAAGAAATCGCGCTCGCAATCGCCGCTGAGGTCGTGCTGTCTTTTCGCGGGTCCAAACGGAAATCGGCCTCATGAAAGTCGTCGGTATCATCTTAGCCGCCGGCAGTTCACGACGCTTCGGCGATGCCGACAAACTCCTCATGGAGATCAATGGAAAACCCTTGATTCGACACGCCGTCGATTGTGCTTTGGAATCCCATTGCGCCGAAGTCCACGTTATTACACGTCTTGACGCAGACAGGATTGAAGCCACCCTCGCAGGGCTTCCAATAACGATCTGGTCAAATCCGAGACATGCCGATGGGATTGGGGCTTCTATCGCTTTTGGAATCGCCAACCTATCAACCGGCGTCGACGGAGCACTGATCTTGCCAGCAGATATGCCCTGGATGGAAACGACCCTTTTGAACACTTTGATTGAGCGCTTCGCGGCCGCAGGCGGCGGATCGATTGTCTACCCTACGACGTCGGAAGGCGAACAACGAAATCCTGTCATCTGGCCAAAAGCCGAGTTTGGCCACCTTCGCAAACTCAACACAGACAAGGGCGGCCGCAACCTGATGGCAAATCGTCCAACAGCCAAAATCGCCGTAAAAGCCTCAAACAACGGCGCTTTTCGCGACATAGACACATTGGGTGACATTCACGGTTAACATTACTTTGCAGTCTAGCAACGCGCAGGAAATGTGTACGGTGTTTAGTTGAAAGTGATTGCTGGCTGCACCTCATCATCCAATCGCGGTAATGTGAGGCCCGGTTGCTGTTTTCAAACCACATTCATATCCCATGGAGCACGATCCCATTCCCGTGGTTTGTCGTAGCGATAACACCGAACAATTCGGGACGAGAATCAGGACGACCTTGGCCTTGCTGTACAAAGCCCTGCGGAGTCGCAAATCAGCGTTCAGGACAGAAAGATCGATCGAATGACCGGGACGCACACAACAGGCCGGAAAGTGACTCTGCAGGAGGTCCCACCACCCGGTGCGACGACGAGGGCGAAACAGGACGGCAATGTGCAAGGTGAGACCGGCTGGTCAGCTGCGCGCATCCTTGCAGCAATACTCCGCATCGGCCTGAAAACGCTTTTGCCGTTTGCAATCGTCGCTGCCGGATATGCCGGCTACCGCGCGCTTGTCGCAACCAAGCCAGAACCCCCGGTGCGGCCGAAGCAAGAACTCGCCTACACCATCAAGTCCGTCACCGTTGAAGCTGGCTCTTACCAGCCGACCATGACTCTGTTCGGTTCCACCGTTGCCGGGCGTCAGGTCGACATTCGCGCCCTAGTCTCTGGCCAAATCGTTGAAACCAGCGGCAGCCTGCGTGAGGGCGGTCACACACAGGCCGGCGCTCTGCTGCTGAAGGTCGACCCCATCGACTACCAAACCGGCCTTGCCGAGCTGCGCGCGCA
>JAJFHK010000064.1 GCA_021775655.1 Filomicrobium sp.
CGGCAGCCCCTGGGTCCTGGATGACGAGCCATGAGGCGTTCGTGTAGCGAACCAGGTAGTCGAGATCGATCGTCCGGTTGCGAAACAATTCGTGGATCAATGCGCCAACGAATAACCCATCGGTACCCGGGCGGATTCCGACCCACTCATCGGCAACCGCGTTATATCCGGTGCGCACCGGATTGACCGAAACAATTTTGGCGCCCCTGCCTTTAAGCTTTCCGATGCCAATCTTGATGGGGTTGGATGCGTGATCTTCCGCAACTCCGAACAACATGAAGTATTTCGTGCGTTCCCAGTCCGGATCACCAAATTCCCAGAATGCCCCACCCATTGTGTACAGCCCGCCAGCGGCCATGTTGACCGAGCAGAAGCCGCCGTGGGCGGCATAATTAGGTGTACCGTACTGAATGGCCCAATAACCGGTAAGCGACTGGCTTTGGTCACGGCCGGTAAAGAAAGCGAGACGCTTGGGGTCGGTTGCACGTACGTTTGCAAGCCAATAAGTGGCCAGCTCCAGGGCTTCGTCCCAGGAGATCTCCTTGAATTCTCCCGAACCCCGCGGACCAACTCGCTTCATAGGCGCTCTAAGCCGCGCCGGCGAGTAATGCTGCATGATGCCAGCAGAGCCCTTACCGCACAAAACACCTTTATTGACGGGGTGATCGCGGTTGCCCTCGATATATCGGACCTTGCCGTCTTTCAAATAGACTTTGATACCGCAACGGCATGCGCACATGTAACAGGTCGTGGATTTTATCTCATCAGCGGGACTTTGCGATAGATCCAACTTGGGCTCACTCTTTTGATTCGCGAAGCCGTGGTCGCCCAGGCTGCCGGATTTCCCACTGCTCATCAATCTCCCCTTGCGGTACCAGCGACAATTGCATCGATATGGACGAGCCGCCTAATTTCGACGGTTCCGGGTCGCTTCCGAGCTTAGCCCAAACCTAGTGGATCGTGCTTTGGAAGCAATTAAGAAGTAAATTCTGCATCGTCTATTAGAACATAGAGAAGCCTCTAGGTTTGCTGCACAGTCCAGTCAGTCTTCGGTCCGCCACCGCGAGCGCTGGACGAAGATTATAGTTGCGATCGGTGCTACCACCGAAATCACTGTGACGACGATCAGCAGCCATCCGAGATTGCCATAGTCAGCTGCAACTTCAACGACACCAGTGTCGCGGTTCTTTACTTCGCGGGTGACGACGAAGATTTCGTTGAGATAGCGCGTCATCAGGCTGCTCGCGGAAAGCGCCAAGTTGGTGAATGAGGCCATCACCGCGAAAAACGTCGCCTTGAGGTTGTCCGGCGCATTGCGGGCGATCCAGGCAAGCATCGGAATCATTGCAACTTGTCCCAGCGGTGATTCAATCGCCGTATCCAGGACCGCGATAAATCGCGCGTCGACAACCCCGCCCGTTAGCTGCGCAGTCAAGTGATGCACGCCGTAATACAGACCGATATTGGGAATGGCGAGCAACCCGGCAGCGATCGTCAGGAGTACGACGATATAAGCGATGGTTTTGGTAGCCATCAGCGGGCGCAGTACGATCATGCCGGCAAGCGTCAGAAGCGATGTGACAAGTGTCAGCACGGATAGGAACTGTTGATCGAAACCCAGAATGTCGATCTCAAACCAGCTCAGCCCAGGGCCCGGCAGCGGCGTCGCTCGAAACACGAAAATAATCAGCGCCGTACCAAACAGAGCAAGTGCCTTGGCTGGATCGAGCGATTTGGAAAGTTGATACATCAAAGCGAGGACGATCCCCATCGACGATAAGAAAATGATCTCCTGGCCAAACGGCACTTCGCCAAGTCCAATCGCCAGAGTCACGGCGACGAATCCAAGTCCGCCGATGAAGTACCAGGGGTTAGGTTTGGTTGATTCGCCTTCTGGCTCCAGCAGCGCTTCGGCTTCCTCATTTGAGTGGCCGCTGGCGATCAGTGCATCCAGATGGCGACGCTTGAGAAACCAGGCGAGCACGACTCCGCTGACAGAAACGAGGGGGATCGCAAGAGCAAATAGATAGATCTGACCATAGACGGCTGCCTTTTCGGCTTGGCTCATGGCTTCGACACCGGAAAACATGACGATATTCAGGACGGCAACGAACACCAGTCCGGAAATCAATGCGATCCGCCCCAGCGTCTGCATCGTCGTATGCAGCGCCTTAGAGGTCTCACCATCGATAGGCTGGCCGCTGGCATCAACGCGCGGTACGGCTTCGACTGACATCGCGTCAGCCACCGCATCCTGGATAACGTAACCTGCAGGTGCCAACAGTACGCTTAACACGTACCAGGCTTCCGCCGGCATAATCGCCCGCATCTCATCAGGGTAGGTGATAAGCGCGTACATGACGGCAAGGCTCGTCGCGATAAGGCCCGCGCCGACATAAACAAGCAGAGCTTTCCATCGCCAGATGATGTCGACGAGGTGGCCAAGTGGCATCTTCAGCGCCCAAGGCAACCCGGCCCAAAACCCGAGGCCTGCCAGAAATGCAGCAGATAGCCCAAGGTATTCTTTGACGAAGAACGTGCCAACGATCGCGGTCAGGCCTGAAATACCATATGCAAAATAGACCATGAGGGGCGGCAGGAACGACCAACGGAACTGGCGTGAAAGGTCAACAAAAGTCCGGTCAAACCACTCCAGGAAGGCATTCTGCATTGAGGCGTCTCGTCTTGATGGGATCAGGCTTTGCGGGCACCATATCCGAGAAGGCGACGATCGGACGATCTAAGCTTCAAAAGGGCTGCGCATTTCCGGCACGGGCCGCTGGCTTCCATCCCGATCAACAGCTATTCAAAGAGCGGTAAGCTCAAATCGCGGGACGGGGAACGAGCGCAAATGGCAGCCTTTACAACTCTTGATGAAGTCGACCTTGCAGGGAAGCGCGTTCTCGTGCGCGTTGATATCAACGTTCCCGTCATGGACGGCAAGGTTGCCGACGATACGCGCATCCGTGCAATCGTTCCAACTGTACAAAAAATCTTGCTTGAAGGCGGTAATCCGATCCTGATCTGCCACTTCGGCCGACCCAAAGGAAAGCCGAACCCGGAATTGTCAGTAGAGTTACTGCGCGCTCCGCTAGCCCAGGCCATTGGCGCTCCGTTGAAATTCTCAAGCGCCACACATCCTTCTGGCGCCTATGCTGAGGTTGCGGCCCTGCAGCCTGGCGAAGTGTTGCTGCTGGAAAACATTCGCTTCAATCCGGGAGAGGAAGAAAATGACCCCGAGTTCGCGCGCACGCTAGCCGATCTTGGCGACATATTCGTCAACGACGCGTTTTCGGTTTCCCACCGCGCACATGCCTCGACCGTTGGCATTGCAGAACTGCTGCCCGCCGTTGCCGGCCGTCAGATGCAGGCCGAATTAGCAGCCCTCGAAAAAGCGCTCGCCTCGCCTGAGCGTCCCGTTATCGCAGTTGTCGGTGGTGCGAAGGTCTCGACAAAGCTGGACTTGCTCGCCAACCTCATTGCCAAGGTCGACCAGATCATTATCGGCGGGGGCATGGCCAATACGTTTCTTGCCGCTCAGGGAAAACCGGTCGGAAAATCGCTGTGCGAGCACGACTTGCTTGATACCGCGCGCGAGATTATGGCAAAGGCGGGTCGTTCAGATTGCGAAATCGTTTTGCCAATCGATATCGTGGTTGCCAAGGAGTTTGCACCCAACGCGCCTCACGAAACGGTTTCCGCCGATTCCTGTCCACCAGACGCCATGATCCTGGATGCCGGTCCCGCATCGATC
>JAJFHK010000065.1 GCA_021775655.1 Filomicrobium sp.
GCATGCTCAATGCCATGCATCTGAAGAACCTTTACGAAGGCCTCTTCCGTCGTCATCTTCATTTTATTTCCTCCTGGGACCGTGAGTTGCCGCAAAAACTGCCGCCTTGCAAATCGTTCTGCAACCGTTTTCATTTTCCGCGGTCCTCGATGATCATGTCGCTCCCCTTTTCGCCGATCATGATGCATGGGGCGTTGGTGTTCCCGCTGACGAGTGCGGGCATGATGGAAGCGTCTGAGATACGAAGTGCCTTCAGGCCCCGTACACGCAGTCGGTCATCGACGACCGCGAGTGGATCGTTTCCCATCCTGCACGTCGAGGTCGGATGGTAGATCGACTGGCCCAAATTGCGGGCCACATCGAGCAACTGGTCGTCGGATTGCGGATCGCCGCTGGGCATATGTTCGCGCACGATGAACGGGCTGAGCGCGCTCGTCCTGGTCATAGCGCGAGCGAATTTGACAGCTCGTACAGCACAATCCTGATCGCCCGTTGTCGAGAGATAGTTCGGAACGATCTTTGGGTGATCGGATGCACTTGGCGTTGTGATGTGTACGTGACCCCGGCTTTCCGGACGCAGTTGGCAGACCGAAGAGGTAATACCTGAGAACGGATGCATAACGATGCCGGGCTTGTCAGCACTCAATGGTTGAAAGTGGAATTGTATGTCGGGAGTTTCCAGAAAGTCTTGCGTTCTGGCAAAGATGCAAACTTGGCTGGCTCCCATGCTCATCGGTCCGGTGCGGGTCATTACATATTGAATGCCAATGCCGATGCGATGGAATAAATTATTGATTGCGTCGTTGAGGGTTGGAACGTTGACCTCGTAGACGAGCCGGATCTGGAGGTGGTCTTGGAGAGCCTCTCCAACGCCTGGCATTTCGTGCCTCACCTCGATCCCGGCCGACTTGAGCACATCGCCGTTGCCGATGCCGGAGAGTTCCATAATCTGCGGCGTGCCCAGGGCACCGGCGCTGAGGATCAGCTCACCACCATCGTTCAACGTCGCGGAATGCGGCTTGCCTTTGCGCAGATACTCGACGCCAGTGACGCGGATCGGATCGTCCTTGGCGAATGACAGCCGCTGCGTATGTGCGTGTGTGATGATGTCGAGGTTTGTTCGCCGACGTATCGGATGGATGAAGGCCCTGGCGCTCGAACACCGGACGCCCCCCCTGGAGGTTTGCGGGAAGTAGTCGACGCCTTCTTGCATGGCGCCGTTGACGTCATTGGTGCGCGGGACTCCCATTTCGATGGCAGCGTTGATGAAGGCTTCTGAAATATCGCTCTTGGCGCGCGTCGTTACGACCGACAGTCCGCCGCTTGCACCATGATATTCGGACTCGCCGCGCTCGTTTCTTTCCGATCTCTTGAACAGCGGCAAGACATCGTCGTAGCTCCAGCCCTTGTTCCCCAACCGGGCCCAGGTATCGTAGTCCTGGCGCTGGCCGCGAATGTAGAGCATGCCGTTGATCGAGCTGGAGCCGCCCATGGTTTCGCCGCGCGGCCAGTCGATTGAACGCCCGTTGAGACCTGGATCTGCTTCAGTTTTGTAGCACCAATCCGTATTGGGATTGTGCAGCGTCTTGAAGTAGCCGACGGGCACGTGAATCCAAAGATTGATGTCCCAACCGCCTGCCTCCAGAAGAAGTGCACGAATGCCGGGGTTTGCGGACAGGCGGTTGGCCAGAACGCATCCGGCCGACCCTCCACCAACAATGATATAATCGTAGGTCATGAAACTCAGTAGGGCTTAGTTGAGAAGCGATGTTGGTGGCGTGTCGTGGTAGCGGCAGTGCTAGCCCAGCGGTACCGGACGTCGATGTCGGCTATTCGACGGCCCGCCACCTCGATCATATCCACTAAGTCCGCTCCTGGAATATCTTGCTGTCCCAAGCCCTTTCATATGAAGCGGTTTTTGGGAATTTTAGTACCATAAAAATCCGCTATTTAATTCAAAACTGCGAATAATGGCACCGCAAGTCTCTCAAATCATTTTTGTGCATTTTTGGTCGTTGCGCCCCAACTGGCATGCTTGGTCGCGAAATCGTGGACAGCCCATTGCGGCGCGCTGATACGCGGTAGTCCAACGCAAATATTTTGTTGTCATTTGATGGGGGGATTGGCGCCGATCGCAAGCCGGATAAGTTCGACGCGATTTGCAACACCTGTCTTGGTATACACAGCCTTAACCTGCGTGCGAACGGTCTCCGGCGAGACATTGCGAATGTCGGCGACCTCGCGGGTTGAGCGGCCTTGAAGCAACGCATCGCAGACGGCTTTCTCACTCGGTGAAAAACCGAAAAGGATTGCTAAGCCTTCGCACGAAATGTCCTTCGTGAAGCTCGGGTCCATTATGCATATGAGGCTTCCACGCAAGCCGGGGTCCAATTCATTACTGCTGTCTCGCAGAGGACAGACTTCGATCAGAAGCGGCGGCGCCTGACTTCGGCGAGGACATGCAAATGAAAGCTCGGCGCAACTTTCCTGACCATCCGCT
>JAJFHK010000066.1 GCA_021775655.1 Filomicrobium sp.
CGTAATCCGGAAGCTCCGAGTGCTGGCCCGCTCGGTATATCCACCGGCAATTGCCACAGCAGTTTCAACTGTCATGCCAGACACGTAAGGGTACTGACCGGCATTGCGGACTTCACCCAAAATGAAGAAAGGACGGTTCTGAAGAATATCGACCGTCACCTGCGGATCGCGCACGAATTCGGCACCGAGGCGATTACGGATAACGCTGGCAAGCCCGTTGGTGGTCAAACCGCGCGCAGCCACAGTACCGATCAGCGGGATCGGAATCTGCCCCGCGTGATCGACAATATAAGTCCGCGAGAGATTTGGTTGCCCGTAAACGAAGATGCGCAGCCGATCACCAGAATCAAGAAGATAGGGTCCATCTGAGTCAGCAACCGCCTTAGGGCCCATCAGGGCGACAGACATGACATCCGCGTCTTCCCAACCTTCGTGCGCGACCGCGTGGACCATTGGCGCTACTTCGACTGGCACGGGCTCTGCCGCGACGGTCGGCTCTGAGCCAGCATCGTAAGCGGCAACTTCAGACGAAACCGGCCCTTCCAACATCCCGCCAGCCTGCACCATCACCCCATTCTGGCCGAAAAGCGGTCCGTCTGCAGACAACAGCGGCCGGTTGCTGGCGCAACCGGCTAAGCTGGGGAACAGAACCGCAAAAAGGATGAACGCGCGCCAAGACATAGTCGGGCAGCCTCGTAAGACAAAGAACATTACCTACCTAGAGCTAGCCCTGTGATGGTTAAGAAACATTGAGCGGCTGCATCAATTTCAGACAATTAAGGGATTTGTTACCCCGATACGCTCTAATTCGGCTCACTTGTTCACCGAATAGAGAACCCTCGCATGCGCCAAGCCCAAGCCTCGCCGGATGATATCGACCTGACGACTCTCGGCGCGACCTTGAAGCGCGCCGCGACGAAGCTCATCGCACTATCACTAATTGCAGGCACGTTGACCTACCTAACCCTCTCGACCATTGCCCCCCGCTTCATTGCAAATGCTGAATTGGCAATCGTCGCAAGAACTGGCCTCAATCCATTCACCGGTCCCAATCCACAGAGTTCGTCCGCCGACATTTCCTCGCGCATGGATAAGGAAGCGGTCAATACGCACGTTCGCGCAATCCAGTCTCCCGATCTGGTCGAAAAAGTCGCCAGCGAATTGCGGCTTGCTGGCCGACCCGAATTCAATCCGGTACTTGGCCCCGTCGACACGTTTTCCGGCGTTCTACGAGCGCTTGGATTGTCCGGCGTCCAAAGCAATCTCAGCGACAACGACCGGGTACTCAACGAAGTCTCAAAGCGCCTCGTCGTCTATTCGCCTGAGACGAGCCGCGCCATCACCATCAACTTCACCTCGATTGACCCCCAACTTGCTGCCGATTTTGCCAACCAGCTAGCCACAAACTACCGCGAGAAGCTTGCCACCGCGACAGTTGCCGAAACGTCCGCCGTGCAGGATCAACTCGCGCCCCGCATTGCAAAGTTGCAAGAAGAAAGCGCCAAGGCTGACCAAGCTGTCGCAGCATTCCGCAACAAGGCAGGTCTACTCGGAGGCGGCACCCAAAAGACGCCGATCAACGAGCAGCAGCTGGGCGACATAACAACCGAACTGACCAAAGTTAAAACACAGCGCTCGACAGCGGAATCACGTGCCAAGAGCGCTCGCGATCTGATGCGCCGCGGCAAGTCGGAAGTCATTCCCGAAGTTCAACGCTCGACCCTCATTCAAAACCTGATCACTCAGAGAGTTGCTGTCGAGCGAGATCTCCTCAAGCGTTCGACAAGCTTGAAGCCAGCGCACCCGGTCATGAAGCAGTTGCAGGCCGATCTATCTGCGGTCAATCGCCAGATCGCCGGTGAAGTTGCCAATCTGGTTGCAGCCCTCGACAAGGAAGCTTACTTGGCCGCTGAGCAAGAACAAGCCGTTCTCGCCAGCCTTGAAAAGATGAAATCGAAGGTCGCCGTCAACACAACTGACGAAGTTGAACTGCGCCGCCTTGAAGCCGTCGCCACCTCCAAGCACGCTGAGCTTGAACGCCTTCGTGCGCAGTTCGAAGCCAACCGTGCTAGAACGGACTCTGGTGCCGTTCCGGTCGAAGCCCAGATCATTAATCTGGCGCGCACTCCCAGCATGTCGAATTTCCCCAAAAAAATGCCATACACGCTGCTTGTAATGGTGGCGACACTGCTATTGGGAACAGCGTTTGTCATCACCTCCGGTCTGACCCGTGGTGCACGTTCTGGCGCCCCTCGCCAGGACCGCCTGCGCGAGGAGATCGCGGCTGCAACCGCCGAGCCATCTCCGCGCATTCCCCCCTCGCTTGCATCCGAACCGACGCCCCTCCGTAATGGAGAGCTGCCGATGTCGCCCCTGGGCGGCAAATCCTCGCCGCACCTCCTCTCAAGCGAAGGCGATGACGGCTTCTTACACGTTGATGAGGCAAGCAGTCTGGCTCAACACCTCCTCAATGTTTCGGCCAACGCAACGAGTGGATTCCGCTCGCTAATCGCAACACGATTAACGCCCACCGAAACCGCTGACCTTGCCGTTGCGACTGCTACGGAATTGACCGTTGGCGGCAAGCAAACTCTGATCATTGATTGGAGCATCGACGGAACCGGCATTGCTCGGCAATTGTCAATTCCCAATGCACCAGGGTTCGTTGAATTGCTGACAAGCAAGGCGACATTTGCCGACGTCGTCCGCTGGATTCCTGGCACTCAGACCCATTTCATTCCAAGCGGGTGGGCAGTCGCCGAAGGTCCTGATGGACTCGACGCCGATCAACTAAACCTTTTACTTGACGCACTCGACGAGGCCTACGACCACATTATCGTGGTCGGCAGATACGAGAGCGCACGCGCACTTTTTGAATCGATCCAAGGTCGCTTCGACGCCGGCATCGTTGCCTCCGACGCAAGTGATGGCAGTCGCGTCCTCGATGACCCGCCTGAAACGTTCCTTGGTTTTGAGGTTGCCGACATCGACCTCATCCGATTTGAACCGGCCGGCCCTCCCTCCGAAAACGCCGCATAATTTACGGCCCCGGTTTGCAGGCGACCAAAAATCATTAACCCTAATGGCCATCAAATCCATAACGTAGGGCTGCTTGGCTCCGCCTGCACGCGAATTGCATTCCTCCCTGCCAAACAACATGCGCCCGTGACACTCATTTAGGTTGCACGCGCCGACAGGAGGACTTCGACCCTCATGAGCCGCACGAACACTTCGATTGTCAAAGCCGCTCTCAGAACACTGGATGCGACTGGCGCAGGCCGCATCGCCGCCCCGCTAACCGGCGGACTTGGCGCAATTCTTATGCTGCACAACGTAGCCCCAGACACCGGGGAAGCATTCGAACCCAACCGGATTTTGCGCATCACGCCTGAATTCCTTGAAGACGTCATTGGTCTTGTCGACGACTTGGGCTACGAGGCAATTGCACTCGATGACATCCCATCTCGAAT
>JAJFHK010000067.1 GCA_021775655.1 Filomicrobium sp.
ATCGTTTGCCTAGCATAGAAAAATCAAATGCGCCGCCCGTCATCAGTCGAGGGCGAACAAACGTCCAGTCACGGTCGCGACAACGACGGCAATTTAGCAATTTACCCGCGCAGCACCCAGACAATTCCGACGCCGACCGCAACAGCAGTCCATCCCGCCATTTGCAACGAATTCTTCGGTGTTTGCGAGGCGACTTCCAACAGCCGTTGAGCCGTATCCGGGGCAACCGCCCAAACCAAGCCTTCTATGACAAGGACGAGCCCAATCGCAACGAGAAGATCGTGCATTAATGCACCTTTCTTCGGAGCGCTCCGCAGCAGCCAAGGCAACCGAAAAACACAAAACGGGACCGCAGTTCTCACGCGGCCCCGTTGTCACAAAGGGTCAGTTCGCCGGCGCGGGTTTGCCGCCGGGATTGCTGAAGAACCTGAAGAACTCCGAATCCGGCGAGATAACGAGCCGGGTGTCCTTTGACCCGAGCCCCGTTTCATAAGCCTGCATCGACCGATAGAATGCGAAGAATTCCGGGTCCTTACCAAAAGCTTCAGCAAAGATCTTGTTGCGCTCGCCATCGCCTTCACCGCGCATTTGTTCGGATTTGCGCGTCGCTTCGGCCTTGATGATCGTCGCTTCTCTGTCGGCAGTAGCCCGGATCCGATTTGCAGCCGCATTACCTTCCGAGCGCAGCTCAGTCGCTTCACGTTGACGCTCTGTTTGCATCCGCCGGTAAATCGCCTCAGAGTTTGCTTCAGGAAGATCAGCCCGCTTAATGCGCACGTCGACGACGCTGACACCAAGTGTCTCGGCTTCGCGATTGACCTGATCACGGATCGTCCCCATCAGCGTTTCGCGCTTGTCGCGTACCACATCAAGGAAAGTCGCCGCACCGAGCACGCTACGCACCGACGCTTCGAGCACGTTGCCCAATCGCTGGCGCGCGGTTAGCTCATTCTTGACGGTCTGATAAAATTTCAGCGGATTGGTAATGCGGTAGCGCAGGAACGCATCCACCACGAGGCGCTTCTGATCCGATACGATCACTTCGAGCGGCTGAGAATCCAAGTCAAGAATGCGTTTGTCGTAGAACACGACCTCCTGCACCACAGGGTACTTCCAGTTCAGCCCGGCATTGTTCTCAAACTTCCCAGCATCATCGAGCCGGTATTCGTTGATGACCCTTTCAACTTTACCGAACGTCAATACGATTGCCTGCTCGGTTTGCCGAACCATGAACGCCGATAGATAAACGGCAGCCGCAGCCAGGCCTAGTAGAATGATTACGATTGCGGAAAATGTACGCATGGTTCAGCGACCTCCGCTGGTGGCATCTGGACGGTTACGAAGCTGGTCGAGTGGAAGATAAGGCACAACTCCAGACCCTCCATTCCTGCCGTTCGAATCCAGGATGATCTTATCGGTGTCCTTGAACACTCTTTCCATCGTTTCTAGGAACATACGCTTGCGGGTGACGCCGGGCGCTTTAGCATATTCCTTATAGACCTGATCAAAGCGCGACGCCTGACCGAGCGCTTCCTGTACGGTTTGCTGCTTGTAGCCTTCGGCAGCTTGCAGAATACGTTCAGCTTCACCGCGCGCTTCCGGCACGATTTTGTTGGCATAGCCGCGTGCTTCGTTCTGGATACGCTCCTGGTCGGCTTTCGCCGCCTGCACGTCACGGAAAGCGTCGATCACCTTTCCCGGCGGGTCGACTTTCTGCATTTGCACGCGAACGATCTTGATACCTGCATCATAGCTATCGAGCGTCTGCTGCATCAGATCACGCACGGCGGCTTCGTTCTTCTGACGATCGGCAGTGAGAATTGGCTGGATATCATTCTTGCCAACGATTTCGCGCATCGCGCTCTCGGCAACTTCTTTCACAGTCGTCTCGGGATTCTGAATGTTGAAGAGATATTTCTCAACGCCCGCTTGACCGGACTTCGCATCGCGCTCCTCAGACTTGATGCGCCAAACCACAACGAAATCCACATCAACGATGTTTTCATCACCTGTCAGCATCAAGCTTTCTTGCGGCACATCCCGTGTCAGCCCGCCGCGAGAACTTGTTGACGACAACATGCCGACCTCGATGCGATTTTCACGCGTGACACTAGGCTTCAGAACTTCCTCGATTGGATAAGGAAGACGGTAGTTGAGGCCAGGCCCGACCTGACGCTCATATTTTCCAAAGCGCAAAACGACACCGAGTTCGTCCGGCTTCACAGTAAACGTGAACAAATAGAAGATACCGACAGCCGCACCGATTGCGAACAGCAGGAACAGGACTGGCCCGGGAAGTCCGCCGGTCGGCATGACTTGCTTCATGCGGTCCTGGCTGCGCTTGAGGATTTCCTCAAGGTCGGGCTGCTGGCCGCCACCACCGGTGCCACCGCCGCCGCCTTGGCCCCATGGTCCGCCGCCATTTCCACCGCCGCCGCTTTTCCAGCCGCCGCCATTTTGATTGTTCCAGGGCATACGTGAAGTCTCACTTCGAATTAAGGAAGAATTTCGCAACATATCCAGCGGGTTAGACACCGCTGCACTGCCGCAATTGAGACCGGCTCCAGGACGGAACCGACCGCGCTTGTTGCGCTTATAGGCCAACCCGGGCCATCAGCAAACCGCTCAACAGCCATTTGGTGAGTGACACGCAGGCTTCAAGAGTACGCAACGCGAGGACAAACCAGATCGCAAGCCAGCAGGACAGCCGCTTAGAGGAGCTCCAGAACGCGCAACGTCGCCGCGAATTCGTCATTCGGCCCGCGCTCTATGGGCTCTTCGCTGACAATTCGCCAGTCACTAAGGTCGAAATCAGGAAAGGTTGTATCCCCCGCCGGCGAACCATGAACGATCGTCCAGTAGATCCGATCAGCCTGCCCAAGAAGCGCGTCATAAAGTGCCGCCCCGCCAATAACTGCGATTTCATTGGCGCCACGCCGTTGAGCCAGATCCCGTGCCGTGCTCAGAGCAGCTTCAGCATCTGGAGCTAGATGCGCACCCTCTGCTTGAAATGAGGTGTCGCGTGTGACGACGATATTGTCGC
>JAJFHK010000068.1 GCA_021775655.1 Filomicrobium sp.
AACTTCGTCACCAAGCGCGGTGATTGCCGAGGCGACAATTCGAAGATTTCCTGGACGCAGGTGGAGACCGGTTCGGCGATCACGTGGAAATACCCCTCTTGCATCCTGCGTGGCGACAACTCTCGCGGCGAATTCTACTCGATCGCAATTTCCAACGGATACCAGCAGGTCGACAGCGGTACTAAGATGATCCATCTCGGCAAGAACACGTCGAGTAGGATTATCTCGAAGGGTATCGCGGCAGGTCACTCCGACAATACGTACCGCGGGCTCGTCTCGGCACATCGCAAGGCGACCAACGCACGCAACTTTACCCAGTGCGACTCGCTGCTCATCGGCAACAAATGCGGGGCGCATACGGTGCCCTATATCGAAGCGAAAACTTCGACGGCGCATTTCGAGCATGAGGCGACAACGTCGAAGATTTCGGACGACAAGCTGTTTTACTGCATGCAGCGTGGGCTTTCTGAAGAGGAAGCTGTGACGCTGATCGTCAACGGATTCGTGCGCGACGTCCTGCAGCAGTTGCCGATGGAGTTCATGGCGGAAACGCAAAAGCTGATCGGCATCTCGCTCGAAGGTTCGGTGGGCTAAAGGGGCTGGTTCTTATGACGGATAGATTCGAACGTAACGCAGCGATTGTGCGCCAACTCGAAATCGAAGCGAACATTTCGGCCGGTGCCTACTTGGACGAGGTAGAGGAATTTCAGCGGCTTTATCGACTGGAGAGAATGCAGGATATCGTGTTCGACCTCACTGAGTGGATTGAAGAAGCCGGCGACCTGGACCGACTGGCAGAACTCGGCGTTACGGTCGAAGAGAATGATGCCGAGTTGGTGTTCAAGCAGGGTCGGCGAACGATGATGATCGCGCCGCGCGACGACATGAGCATCAGCGTCGACGGCAAAGTCGTTAACCCGAACGCCGACTGCCCTGTGCTCGATAAGCCATTCTACGATGTGCTCATGGGTTGCGTATTCGAATGGGCGCAACCCGACGCTGAAAGCAAAACGAAGCGGTACATCGTATGAGCAAGCAGCAGGAAGAGTATTGGTTCAAGCCAAAGCATCACGGGTACGGCGCAGTACCGTCGAACTGGAAAGGCGTGCTCGTGACGACTGCTTTAGCGGTGTTATTGCCGCTTATATCCGTGGTTTGGATCATGTCGCTGACGGAAGAGACGCGGCTGATCGGATTGATCATTTGGGCGTTCGCGATTTTCTACCTCGTGTGGAGGTTCAAGGAATTCGCGCAACGCAAGACCGATGGCGAGTGGTTATGGCGTTGGAACGGCCAGCCGTATCGAGACATGCTTGATGAAAAGACGGAAAAATGAGCCTCAGCTGGAGTGTGTCTCGAAAAGACGGCCAAGCTGAATAGAATTGTGAATGACCGGAGTTGACGAGAATGCTGGAAATCAAAAACTTGCACGTGAAAATTGCCGAGTAGGATAAGCCGATCCAGTAGGGGAGCGATATTGTCGTGCCAAACGGCTAAGTGCATGCGATCATGGGGCCGAACGGATCGGGTAAGTCGACACTCGCCTACATCCTGGCTGGACGCGATGACTATGAAGTGACTGAAGGCGACATCCTTTGGAACGGCGAGTCGATCCTTGAATTAGAACCCGATGAGCGTGCCGCCGCGGGTGTTTTTCTCGCCTTCCAGTATCCGATGGAAATCCCCGGCGTCGCCGGCCTGACATTCCTGCGTACAGCGACCAACGCATTGCGACGCAAGCGGGGCAAGGAAGAATTGACGACGCCCGAATTCATGAAGCTCATCAAGCAGAAGGCCGGTGAACTCAACATCGATGTCGAGATGCTTAAGAGGCCGGTCAATGTCGGCTTTTCGGGCGGCGAGAAAAAGCGATCAGAAATTTTGCAGATGGCGCTTCTGGAGCCAACGCTGTGTGTGTTGGATGAAACCGATTCCGGTCTGGATATCGATGCGTTGAAGGTCGTTTCCGAGGGAGTCAATGCGCTGCGATCTCCTGAACGCGCAATGCTTGTCATTACGCACTACCAGCGGTTGTTGAACCACATCGTCCCCGACAAGGTACATGTTCTCGCACACGGCAAGATCCAACGATCGGGTGGTAAAGAGCTGGCACTAGAGCTTGAGAAGTCAGGCTATGCCGAATTCGGTGAAAAGGCCGCCTGAAGTCATTGGCTTTCGAACGGCGATAAACGAAGTCGCCGGTGGTTCAGAGATATAGTGAAGAGCGACTACGCGCAGGAGGCGCGATAATGACCGTGGCAGTCATGAAAACGAAGGCGGAGCAAATGTTCGCCGAGGGCTTCAACGAGGTGCAGGCTAGCTTGCCGGGGTCTGGGGCTGTTCTTGAAGCTCGTAAGGTCGCCGCACAGCGCTTCGAGGACTTGGGTTTGCCGCACCGGCGAATCGAAGAGTGGAAGTACACCGATCTGAGAAGCGCGGTCAAAGAAGCATTGCCAGTGCGTGCCGGTGAAAAGGTGGAAATGACGATCGCCGATGTGATCGTTGCGATCGGTCCACTTGCACAGGTCGAGGCACACAGAATCGTGTTCGTCAACGGTTCGCATCGACCAGAACTTTCGTCACCGGATTCATTGGCGGGTGTCGAAATCGAAAGCCTTGCCGGTGCGCTTGATGGGGCTGATGGCGCTGAATCCGCGCTTAAAGGGTTTGCGGACCAGGATAGCGATGCGGTGCTTGCGCTTAATACTGCTTATATGAGTGACGGTGCCGTAGTCCGCGTCCATGCGGAGGCCGAACTCGAAAAGCCGCTTATGCTGGTCAATATTAGGGCCGGGACTCAACCGTGTTTTGCAGCCGTGCGCAATGTGGTTGAGGTCGGCGCAAAGGCATCGGCTCGAATCGTCGAAGCATTTGTTTCGCTGCCTGGTGCGGCGAGCGATGGTCAGATCAACACGGCGACATACATCAATGTCGGTGACGAAGCCGATGTAACCCACGTCAAAGTCGCAGCCGATACAGGTGGTGCGGTAACACATCTGGCCAACTGGATTGCACTACTTGGTAAGGCCTGCGAATACCGAGGTTTCCAGTTGTCGCAAGGCGTCAACCTTGCGCGTAATCAAATCCAGGTTGAGTTCAAAGGTGAGGACGCCAAG
>JAJFHK010000069.1 GCA_021775655.1 Filomicrobium sp.
ATGAGGACCTTGTCGAACATGGCGCCGGTCATTCGATGATTATCAGAGGTTCGCCGAACTCGACCGGCTGCCCATTTTCAAACAGTATGGCCGCTACCGTACCGGCCTTCTGTGCGGGAATCGAGTTCATCGTTTTCATAGCTTCGATAATGAGAACGGTGTCGCCTTCATCGACCTTGCTACCGACTTCCACGAACACCGCAGCTCCCGGCTCCGGTGAGCGATAGGCGGTGCCCACCATCGGCGACGTAAGCGCGCCAGGATGCCGCCCAGCGTCGGCACCGGTGGCATCCACTGGTGGAGCGGCCGCAGCGGTCGCTGAATTTCGCGCCGCTTCCAAGGCCGCCGGCGCTGCAGCTGCCATCGTGATCTGACGAGCAACGCGCACGCGCAACCCGCTTTTTTCGATCTCAATCTCGCTGAGACCGGTTTCGTCGAGCAGTTCGGCCAGCTCCCGTATCACCTTGCTCTCAGCGATGGTGCCGTCCTTACCGTCCTTTGCGGTCATGGCTTTCTGCCCCCTGCTCTGCGGCCGTTTTGAGGGCCGTGCCTTGTCTTTCGTCACGTATCCCGACTTTTGATGATATCAGCGAGCACATCGATTGCGAGTCCATAACCCTTTGCTCCAAAACCGCAGATTACACCGTCGGCACCTAGCGAAATATAGGAGTGTTGGCGAAATGACTCCCGACGGAAAATGTTCGAAAGGTGAACTTCGACAACCGGCAGCTCCGCCGCCTGCAGCGCATCGAGCAAAGCCACCGAGGTATGAGTATAGCCTGCAGCGTTAATTATGACGCCACAAGCCACCTCTCTCGCTTCCTGAATCCAGTCGACCAATTCCCCTTCAACGTTCGATTGCCGGAAATCAACTGCGAGGCCGTGCGTCTGCGCGCGCGCCTCTGTCAGATTGCGCAAATCGTCAAGGGTTGCGGTCCCATAGACATCGGGTTCGCGCGTTCCAAGTAAGTTTAGATTTGGTCCATTGAGGACAAAGATGGGCTTGGCCATGTCCACCAGCTGCAAAACGGTTTGGTCAACCAACACACATCGATCCGAGCCCGAATCGATGTGGGGCCACATTGGCCATTATTTCCAGAAGACTTCGGCTAAAGCGTCTATCAGCTTTCTTGATGAAGTGAAAGGTGGTGACCAGCCACTCTATACGTAAGGACCAACTTACAGCTAAATGGCGCCAGCCTCTAACTCCCTCAAGAAACGACGGGCCTTGCCGCTCCAGCATGCCCGCCTCCGGTAGGACCACAAGTATTAGTTTGCAGTATCTCAGCAAACTTCGCAGCCGTTAGCCCGCAAATCTTTCAAGTGGCCAGCAATCTGGTCGTAAAGGTTATCAGGCGCCCCAGGAATCGTCCGATCGCCGATAAGGAAGTGCGGCGTGCCGTTGATCCCCATTTTCTGGGCAAGCTCACGGACCTTGTCGATCTCACCCGTCACTTCCGGCGATTCCATGTCAGCCTTCAGCTTCTCTACGTCGAGTCCTTGCTTGCCAGCAATCTTGAGCGCACTTTCTCCATTGACCGAACCGCGGTACTCCAACAACGCCCGATGCACGTCCCAATACTTGCCCTGTTTTTTTGCGGCCAGCGCAACCCGCGACGCCTCTTCCGACCCCTTCGATAAGATCGGCAGCTCCTTGAACACCACCCGCACCTTCTTATCATTCTCGATAAGTTTCGAGACCTCCGAAAATCCTCGCTTACAGAACCCGCAATTGTAGTCGAAGAACTCAACGACCGTGATATCACCCTTGGGATCACCCGCCGAAGGAGCATCAGCACGGCGGTAGAGTTCGTCGGCATTCGACTTGATCGCCGTCTTCAAACGCTCTTCTTGCTCCTTCTCCATTTTTGCTTCGAGCCTCGTTTGGACTTCGAGCAAAATTTCTGGATTGGCCAGCAGATACTCTTTGACGATGGCTTCGATGCCCGACTTCTGGTCACTCGAAAACGCTGAAGCGGCGGCAGTGGGAGCTACCGATTTGGCTGGATCCTGTGCTGTAGCCGGATCGAATCCGCCGCCAATGGCGATGACAATTCCTAATGCACCAACCGCCACCAGCCCAGCGCTCCGGGTCAGGCTTGCGCCGAGCTTCATATACGTCGAATTCATTGTTCGTCCTTTTCAAGTTTCTCGTCGGCGGCGCTGCGTCGCGCTCTCGCGTTAAGCGGCCCCAATCATATTCGCAATTGTGCTGCACGAAAAAGTAATGGGCGCTGAACGGCCTCACCCTTTCGGCGGATCATACTTGATAATGTCTTCATTCTTGATCCATTCAGGTGAACCAGCCTTGAGGGCCCGCTGCGCTCGCTTGGCAAAGATCTGAGCCTGCTGGACATTGCCTTCGACAAAGTACGCTTGCGCCGTCATCGCGTCTGCCTTCGGCCTGTCGCCCTGGTTATAGTAGGCGGTTGCAAGCAATCTGAATGCGCGCGGATTGGGGTCAGTAATCAGTGAAGTCTTCAAAAGACGTACCGATTCCTGCAACGATGCTTTTTGGCCTGAGTTCTGCAATGCCGTAGCAAGTTTCACCTGCATAAGTGAATTGCTGCCCTTTTTCGTCAGGTTTATCGCCTTGCGCAAAAATGGGACCGCTTCTTTGGACTTTCCCGACCGCATCAGGAGATCGCCTTTGACTTCCCAAAAGTAGGGATAATCAGGCCTCGCCTGAATTAACTGATCGATCTCACTTAGCGCTGCCTCAAGTCCGCCGCGCCCGCCTTGGAAGTAGCGGGCGATTCCACGCGCATAACGGGCAGGAAGCGATTTGTCAGTCATTGGATAGCGGTTCAGAACGATTGCCGGCGATTCAAGATAGCCGGAAAGCTTCGCGCGCATCAGATCGTGTCGAAGCTGCAGTTGTGGAGGGTCGAAATTGGCGTAGTAGCGGCTCCCCTCGACATTACGCCGCAGTTGATTGAGCCGGTCAGTCGCGACGGGGTGGCTGCGCGCAAACGGATCCTTGTAGGTATCCGAAATGTATTCCTGCTGGGCAAATCGCTCGAATGTTTCGAGCATGCCGCGCCCCGATTGTTTCGTCGCTTCAAGTACTCTCAATCCGAATTGGTCGGCTGCCGATTCCTGCGATCGGCGCTCAGCCAGCAACGAGCGAATTACAAAGTTCGGACCTGAAGACAGGCCCGCCCCCCCTGCCGCGGTAACGTCGCGATCGCCGGATGCAATACCGCCAGCCATAAGACCGGCAGCCAGAATTTGAAGCAGCAGCGCGCGCGTCTGGTCCTTTGCGATACGATGGCGCAGGGCCGCCATATGACCACCTGCGATGTGACCGGCTTCGTGCGCAATAACACCGATCACCTGGTTTGGAGTGTCCGACTGCATCAAGAGACCGGTGTGAACGAATACGTTTCCACCGTCGATCACAAACGCATTGAATGCGTCATTGCGGACAATGCGCATCGTAATTCGGCCTGACCCCAGACCGGCAGCCTTGAACAACGGCTGAGCATAGTCGTTGAGCAGCGATTCAATCTCGCTATCACGAATGAGCGGCAAACCTTGCGCCTGCGCTTGCGACGCTCCCGAAATCACCGATCCCGCAACCAGAACGCAAGCCATGAAAGCCGTCAGCCCACGAGCAACGCATTTCGAAATCCTCGTGAAACTCATCTCGCGATTCCCCTGAAATGACCCTGCGCCAGTACCCGGCCGCATAATCCTATTTGGATCAGCGATCTACAGTGAAGCAAGCTTTCTGCTTCTTCCCGGCCGCGGCATGCCTTGCCTTTTCGCGTCGAATTTGCCTGATACGGATCCACGCGAACGTAATGTCGGCTCCGAGCAGCGTCAACGCGCACAAAATGACGTTTGCGCTAGGACGACGACGGACAGCCCCGAACTATGGCCGATGAATGAGCCATATTGCGGCGCAAGCATGACGTTATTGCCAATCGAGTACCCTCAATCGTCGCTGCAAAACCCCCAGTTCAACCGGAAAATTCACGAATGCCCAAGCCGACACTCTCAAGCATGGCCGCCGGTGAAGCCGCGGCATCTACGCCGCTTCCAGAAAAGCCTCTCGCAACTGCAAAGCGCAGTGAAATCGAAGGCTTCATGGTCATGGACGTCATGAATGCAGCATCAGCTCTTGAACGCAAAGGCCGCAATATCATTCACATGGAGATCGGCCAGCCCGGTACACCCGCGCCAGAAGCCGCACGCAACGCGCTTAGGCGAGCTTTAGAAACCGACAATCTCGGCTACACATTGGCACTTGGCAGCGATCCTCTCCGCCAGCGCATCGCGCAACACTACGGCGAAACCTATAACCTCGATCTCGACCCGGCTCGCGTGATTGTAACTTCTGGATCGTCAGGTGCCTTCATCCTCGCCTTTACTGCGCTATTCGATATCGGTGCACGTGTCGCACTGCCTTGTCCCGGCTATCCCTGTTATCGCCAGATTCTCAAATCCCTAGACCTCGTGCCCGAACTTATTGAGACCTCGGCGGCCGGCCGCTGGATGCCCACCTTCGACGACATCGAAAAATCCCACCAGAAGTCGCCCCTTGACGGCCTGCTTGTGGCCTCACCAGCTAATCCAACCGGGACGATGCTGGAGCCCGAACGCCTGCAAGAACTCACCGACGCATGCCACCGTCTCGGGTTGTGGTTCATTTCGGATGAAATATATCACGGCCTAAACTACGAAATGCCGGCAACGACCGCGCTGACTTATTCGGATGAGGCGATCGTCATCAACTCGTTCTCGAAGTATTTTTCGATGACCGGATGGCGGGTTGGCTGGATGATCGTGCCCGAGCGTTTCGTCCGGGTCTTTGAACGTCTTGCTCAAAACCTGTTTATCTGTGCTCCGGCTGCTTCTCAAGCAGCAGCCCTTGGTGCATTCGAAGGCGCCGAAGAAGTCGACGCCAACAAACAGACCTATGCCCGAAACCGGACCCTCCTTTTGCAAGAGCTGCCAAAGGCCGGCTTCCAGAACATCGTTCCAGCCGACGGTGCATTCTATCTTTATTGTAACATCTCGGCTTTCGGCATGACGAGCCCGGAGCTGGCCCGTCGCATCCTCGAAGAGGCCGGGGTCGCCATCACTCCCGGCATCGATTTCGACCCAATCGAAGGACAAAACTATGTGCGCTTTTCTTATGCCCGCTCAACCGCCGACATTGCCGAAGCCACACGCCGCCTGATTGCGTGGCACCAGGGGTTCCAGTAAAATTTGACGCTGACATGAAGACGGCCGCTGCAAGAACACAGCGGCCGATAATAGTTCGAATCGTGTCGCCTAAAAAAAGTCAGTCACACTTGAGCCAACCAGTGTACTTCACCAGGTTATTGGTCTCGTTGCTTTCGTCGATAAGGTTATAAGGGTCGACGACGGCAAACACCGTAATTTGTGTCTCACCGGCGTCATTGACAATGTTGCCCGAAGAGGATTGCAGGTCGGGAATCAGCGTGGCCATCTTCTCAGCCGTTTCTGCATTCCATGAGCCGTCCCCAGGTAAATCCTGAGTCTTCTGGAAAGCAGCCAGCGCGCGCTTGGATCCAGGCCCCCAGTCTCCATCAACGGTTACCGAATAAGCGCGATCACGCAGGAACTGCTGCACAATTCTGGCAAGTTCCTCATCGTCACTGAGAGCATCAGCGTCCGACGGTAAGGAGCCCACCGAGCCACCAGTAAACCCGTTATAGTTGCGCCCGGTCTTGACCGAGCCTTTTCCCATTGAGATTTCAATCTGACGCTGCTCACGCGGTTCGATTTTCGTGCGCCGCGTGTCTTTTTCAATCAGGTCTATATTTTCCGGATTGTAGACTGCAACGAAGCTGCGCAAGAGATTATCGGCAGCACGCAGGTTAGCGTCGCCATCGCCAGCATTGCGGATCACGATGCGCCCTTCGACGAGCGGGTCGGAAGTATTGCAACTTATAAATCTAAGCTCGGAGTCTTTTGCCTGGATGACAAGATCAGGCCGTCCGTCTGCCTGAGCGAAAGGCACGAGTGAAGCTGCCCCGACAACTGTGGTTACTGCAATAAGGCTCGTTTCCATCCAACGTTTCATAGTATTAATCCCTTACTGGATAAACTACGGCTCAAACTGGCCGCGACATTTGCAGAAGGGGCCTGTACGAATCAAGCAGCCCTGCTGAACAGTTCGCGTTTCCATACCGACCGGTGTGGCTCGATTGCCGCGTTCATTGTGGACAACAAAATCGATCCAGAAATCGATGATGCACGGTACCGAATTTCCCGCCTACTCCCACTCAATAGTTCCAGGCGGTTTCGATGTAATATCGTAGACGACGCGGTTAATGCCATTGACTTCGTTGATGATCCGGGTGCTGGCCCGTCCAAGGAATTCATGGCTAAAATCGTAGTAATCGGCGGTCATACCATCCATCGATGTAACCGCCCGCAGCGCACAAACGTAGTCGTAGGTCCGCTGATCCCCCATTACGCCGACAGTACGCACAGGTAGTAGCACTGCGAAGGCCTGCCAGATCTCGTCATAAAGTCCGGCATTGCGTATTTCCTCCAGATAAATTCGGTCGGCCTTGCGCAAAATCTCAAGCTTTTCCGACGTCACGCCCCCAGGCATCCGTATAGCCAATCCCGGGCCCGGGAAGGGATGCCGACCAACGAACCTTTCGGGCAGACCCAGTTCACGGCCGAGTTCCCGGACTTCGTCCTTGAACAGCTCCCGTAACGGCTCGACGAGCTTCAGGTTCATTCGTTCTGGCAATCCACCAACGTTATGATGCGACTTGATCGTCACCGACGGCCCGCCCGTAAATGACACGCTCTCGATAACGTCTGGATAAAGAGTTCCCTGCGCCAGGAAATCTGCACCGCCGAGCTTTCTTGCTTCTTCGTCGAAAACATCGATGAACAAGCCGCCAATTATCTTACGCTTCCTCTCCGGATCTTCGACACCTTCCAGTGCGGATAAGAATCGTTCCCGCGCATCAACATGGACCAGCGGAATATTGTAAGCACCTTTGAACATATCGACGACTTCGGTGGCTTCACCCGCCCGCAACAAACCATGGTCGACAAAGATGCAAGTGAGCTGTTCACCAATCGCCTCGTGGATGAGCACGGAAGCCACTGCGGAATCGACCCCGCCCGACAAGCCCGAAATAACACGTGAACCGCCGACTTGAGCACGGATCGCTTCGACCGCACTTGTGTGAAAATGCGCCATCGTCCAGTCACCAGGCAACCCGGCGATCTTGTGCACGAAATTAGAGATCAGCTGCGCACCGCGGGGCGTATGCACGACCTCGGGGTGGAATTGCACGCCGTAAAACCGAAGCTCCTCATTGGCGATAGCAGCGTAAGGCGCACCTTCTGACACAGCGACAACCTCGAATCCGTCGGGGAGGCCAGTCACACGGTCTCCGTGGCTCATCCA
>JAJFHK010000070.1 GCA_021775655.1 Filomicrobium sp.
TCTGCAAACGCAGTGACCTTTTCGAAGCTTCGGATCATGGATCCCAATTCTCGTGTTTCGCGCTCGCTTTCTGCGGCGGTCGATCCTTCATCGGAATCCATGCGTGCCTCGAGGCGTTTCAGTTTCGCGTCCATCGCATTGTAAAGTCGTTTAATGAGATCGGCGCTAGACGATGCCCCGCGCAGGGTACGCCCCTTGCCGTGGGATTTAGCGACTTTACTCCTTCGAGCTTTACACTTGCCTTTTGATGCTTTGACAGCTTGCTTGTTTTTGGAACGCCGCGCCCATCCGTCACGGCGGGCCCGTCGATAAATTGCCCCTTCCGAGACCCGCAAGCGTGCCGCGAGTTTCGAGACGGTTTCATCTCCTGCCTCATAAGCACAGCGGATTTCGGCCCAGGCCGTCTCATCAAGCGACATGCACCTAGCCGCACCTCATATTCAAAGATGCCCCGTCGATAAGTGATTGTTGGATGTTCAATGGCGTCTTGTTGGTGAGTGGCTAACCGCCTCACCCTTTCCTAGCCATACACAATGACTACTTGATTAGCGGCACGGTGTCAACTGAAATTATGTGTTTTTTCAATGCCTTATGCGTCGTTCTCAGTCGAAAACTTGTTAGGATACGCGACTTGGGTGATCTGGGGATAACTTCGCATCACGTTATTTGTCATCGAAGTCTTCAATTATGTAGCGTTCCAATTCATTCGCATTGGCCTGGGTCTCCAGTCTGGCCCAGCCCCGCACAGAAATGCCCGCTTGATGCACTGTATCCGGATCACCGGAGACCAATGGATGCCACCAAGCAAGTCCACGGCCGTCGGCAATTCGCCGATATCCGCAGGTTGCTGGGAGCCAACTCAGCTTGTCGACGGTATCCGGACCAATTGATAGGCAGTCGTCCACCAATTCGTGACGGCGAGAATACTCACTGCAGCTGCACTTGCCGAGATCCAGCATCCTGCAAGCTAGGCTGGTCAGGTAGACTTCACCGGTATCCTCGTCCTCCAGCTTGAGTAGACAGCAGCGCCCGCAGCCATCGCAAAGCTGCTCCCATTCGCTTGCTGTCATTTCGGACAGCGTCTTGGTACGCCAGAATGGCTGTGGTGATTCATTGCTCATGGGGGACCGTTGGCAGAAGTTTCTTAGTTCGGTCAAGGATTAAAGCGGCGCTATTGACGCCGCACCGATGCCACAGAAGCACGCTTTACCTTGATCGCGGCTGGCATTATTCGCGCAACGCTGGTTTCGCTGCCGCCTGTGGGTTAGGTAACGTATTAATATCTGCCGGCAAACAGCGGCACTTTCAACCCCGAGCCATATGGAGACCGCAGACTTTGAGCGACTGGTTCTTTAAGCAAGGTGGCCGGGACCGAATCATCGACTGGCTCAGTCTCGATTCCAAGATCGATTCGATGATCTCGGAGACGTGGGCGCGGGTGCGTGATACCTGGAATTCCGCCACGAGCTTTTTCGCCCGTTTCAAACTGACCGGATGGAAGCGTGCTGCCAACGAACTGGCCTGCGAATCTCTTACACTTGGAGCAGGCGGGCTCAT
This sequence comes from Filomicrobium sp., assembly GCA_021775655.1. Classification (GTDB taxonomy): domain Bacteria; phylum Pseudomonadota; class Alphaproteobacteria; order Rhizobiales; family Hyphomicrobiaceae; genus Filomicrobium. The sequence continues at coordinate 1,558 of JAJFHK010000070.1, forward strand.
CATTCTCTACGCGCTGGCATTGCCTGCTTTCCAGGAGTTCGACGAAAGCAAATATCAAACAGGCCAATTTGCCGTAACCTTCCTCGACCAGAATGGCAAAGAGATCGGAAAACGCGGCATCTTGCACAATGACGCTGTGCCTCTTGAGGATATTCCCGACTCGCTGATCAAAGCCGCTTTGGCGACTGAGGATCGCCGATTCTTTGAGCACTTTGGCGTTGATTTTTACGGTACCGGCCGCGCCGTTATGGAGAATATCAGAGCTTCGGGTGTTGTGCAGGGCGGTTCGACCCTTACCCAGCAGCTCGCCAAAAACCTCTTCCTCTCACCTGAGCGCTCAATCCAGCGCAAGCTCAAAGAAGTGTTTCTCGCCTTCTTGTTAGAGTCTCGGCATTCAAAGCGCGAAATCTTGAAGATGTATCTCGACCGCGCCTATATGGGCGGCGGCGCTTTCGGGGTTGAGGCGGCAGCGCAATTCTATTTCGGCAAATCGGTCAAAGAAATCAACTTGTCGGAAGCAGCGCTTATGGCCGGGCTGTTCAAGGCGCCCACAAAGTTTGCTCCGCACGTCGACCTTGCTGCCTCGCGTGCGCGCACCAACGAAGTCCTTTCCAATCTTGTTGAGGCGGGTTTCTATACGGCAGGGCAGGTGCACAATGCGCGGCTCTACCCTGCAAGCATCATCGAGCACAATAATCCCGACAGTCCTGACTGGTTCCTCGATTGGGCATTCGAGGAGGTCCAGCGCATTGCTCGCGGTAAAGGCGAATACATTCTTACTGCACGGACAACGGTCGACTTGAAGCTGCAAAGGGCAGCCGAAGAAGCGCTCATCTCGACAATCAAACGAGAAGGTCGATACAGCCGTGCCCGCGCTGGCGCCCTGGTATCCATGGAGACTGACGGCGCGGTGCGGGCAATTGTCGGCGGAACGGACTACGGTGTCAGCCAATTCAATCGTGCAACGTCCGCCCGGCGCCAACCTGGATCGTCGTTCAAGCCGTATGTCTATGCCATAGCGCTCGAATCTGGAATGCGGCCGAACACGACGGTTCGCGATAGGTCGCGCAGCTGTGGACGCTGGTCTCCGAAAAACTACAACGGCAGTTACGGCAGTGGGCGGCGGGTTCCACTCCAGTATGCCTTGGCCAAGTCCTACAACACGACGGCTGTTGAATTGTCGTTGTCGATTGGGCGCGACAAGCTGCTTGAGATGGTCAAACGTCTTGGCGTCACGGGGGTGCGAAAATCCTGCTCAATGGCGCTCGGCGACGGTGGTGTCACCGTCCTTGAACACACTGGCGGCTACGCGACGTTTGCCAACCATGGAAAACTTGTTAAGCCCTATGGTATTCTGGAACTCGTGAACTCCCGCGGCGATTTGGTCTACTCGCGCGAGCGCGATGAAAAACCCGCACCGCAGGTACTTGAAGAGCGCGTTGCCGAAGACATGAACAAGATGCTTTTTCAGGTGGTTCATGCAGGCACCGGCGGACGTGCAAAACTTG
>JAJFHK010000008.1 GCA_021775655.1 Filomicrobium sp.
TCCCAAGTTCAGGGAATCCGCCACAGTAGACCCCTTCAGCACCCGTCTTCATGAAGACGCGGCCGGGCAATTTTTCCATGACAACACTGTCGGCACGCCCGGGACCAGCAACCATTTCAGGTTCGGCCCAACAGGCGCGCATCAGGCGTTGGAATGCTGCTGCATGTTTTGCATCAATGCCGGTGCCGCTGACTAATCTCGCAAACACCGTTGCCATCACCTCGAGAGGCATTGCCCAATTCGGCAGTGAGCAACCGTCAAAGCCCATAACATCGGTGCCGAGGTTGAGTCCTGACACCTCATTAAGAATCGCAAGCACGCGCTGCTGAATCGGGTGATCGGCTTGCCAATACGCTTCAATCGGCATGCCCAGGTGGCGAGCGGTGGCGAGCATGCCCGCATGTTTGCCCGAGCAATTGTTATGCAGTTGTGTCGGTTCACCGCCTGAACGCCAGAGATCCTTTGCAGCCTTTGCTCCAAGCGGCGTATGTGAACCGCAGCCAAGATCGGATTCTGACAACTTTGCCGCCGTGAGCATCTCTTCGGCGACCTGGGTGTGGCGCATCGTACCGGTGTGGGAGGCACACGCGAGCGCAATCTGATCATTGCCGAATCCGTAGTGGTCAGCGGCACCTGACTGGATGAGCGGCAGAGCCTGTAAAGCCTTTATGGCTGAGCGCGGATAGATTGGCCTCTGGGTATCTCCCAAAGACAGCAGGACACCGGATGACGCGCTGACAATTGCCAGCGAGCCGGTATGCGCGCTTTCTACAAGCGGTCCGCGGGTGACCTCGATGAGGGTTGGGTTGGTCATTCGATTCTCGGTTCGCAAGGCGTTGCCGCCACCCTGCCCAGCCTTGCCGCGATGTCAAACCCTTTGGGCGATTTGTCCCGCCGGCTGCTATCGTTCTTTCATGGCGTCGTGGCGCATGCGCGTCAGTGGCTTTGTGAGATAAGCGAGTACGGTCTTCTTGCCGGTGAGGACGTCGACTTCTGCAACCATGCCTGGAATGACCGGCAAGTCTTCGCCGCCGTGCAAAAGACCGCCTACGTCGGTCCGGACTTTGATCAAGTAATATGTTTCACCTTTTTCGTTGGTCACCGAGTCGGCGCCAATGTGTTCCACCTCGCCATCGAGACCACCATAAAGGGCGAAATCATACGCCGTTAGTTTAACCCGGGCATCTTGTCCGGGCCTCAGAAAGGCGATGTCCTTGGGGCGGATGCGCGCTTCGATCAGCAAAGTGTCGTTGAGCGGAACGATCTCGATTAGATCGGACCCTGGCTGTACGACCTGACCGATGGTGGTGACGTGGACCGTCTTGACAATCCCGGTCGCAGGAGCGCGAACAATTGTGCGGGCAAGCTTGTCGGCGCTGCGCTTATTCACCTCGCCTAGAGCTGCCAACTCGATTCGGGCATCGTTCAGTTTGCCCAGCGCTTCGGCACGGTAGCCCGACAGTTTTTCCGCACGCCGATCTTGAACTTCCTCAGCTTGCGCTCTGACACGGGGGATGGCGAGTTGCGCCGCTTGCAGTTCGCCGCGCGTATCGTTGACTTTGGCCTCGGCGGCAAGCAAATCGGAGCGGGAAACGGCGCGTGACTTCGCTAATGGGGCGAGAATCTCAGCCTGCGCCTGGGCGATCTCTAGCGATCGCTTCAAGGTTGCAACTTTGGCGTCCAGCTCGATCAACTCTTGCTGGCGCTGACGATATTGAGAGTCGAGTCCGGCGATAGCAGCGTCGAGTTCATGCTTGCGGGCTTCAAAGGTCTGGCGCTGTCTTTCGACAAGATTAGCTGCATCAAGTTTCAGATCCTCAGCAAAGATCAACAGCGTTCCGGAAAGCTCGGCTTCAAGGCGAGTCGAGAGCGCACGTAATCCAAGTATGCGTTCTTGGGTTTCGCCGTGACTTGCATCGGCCTGTGTCGGGTCGATGCGCAATATCACGTCGCCTTGCACGATGCGGTCGCCCTCGCGGACAACAATCTCGCGGATGATGCCGCCCTCCAGATTTTGCACGAGCTGAATTTTGCTAGCGGGAATAACACGACCTTCACCACGGGTGGCTTCTTCTATTTCTGCAAAGGCCGCCCAGGCAACAAAGCCTGCAACAAGGCCGGCAAGGCTCAACAACAGGAGGCTGGGACCGCGTGGATGAGGACGTAAAAGATCGGCACTGACTGCGGTCGGGATACCCGCCGTACGTATTGGTTGGGAGAGTTCGGCTGGGTGAGTTGGTGTCGTTGATGTTGCGGCGACGGCACCATTATCAGCTTCCACCGTTGAAGACTTGGAGTTAGGGGATGCTTGTTTGGTCATGCACCGCCCCTTTCGGACTTTGGCTTCGTGTTTTTGGTCAAGCTCACCCGAGCAGCGCTCGGCTTGGTTCCGGCTCTGCTGCGCGCAACATTCGACTTCCCCGAAACTGGGGCAAGTTTCGCGAGTACATCGTCTTTGGGACCATCGTGGGCAATTCGACCGTCGTCGAGGACAATCAAACGCTGCGCCAGTGTGAGAAGCGCAGGCCGATGCGTGACGATGACAAGCGTTCGATCCTTCGCCCAGGACTGCAGTGCTTCGATTACATTCTGCTCGCTGCGTCCATCCATTTCGCTGGTCGGCTCATCGAGCAGCAAAACTTTGGGATCGTTTGCCAGAGCACGCGCCAGCGCGACCGATTGGCGCTGCCCTCCGGAGAGGCCGACGCCGCGCTCCCTTATGAGAGTATCGAACCCGAGCGGCAATCTTGTAATCCAGCGAAGAGCACCTGAGATATGTGCCGCCTTCATTAACATTCCGTCGGCCAAGGCGGGATTGGCCATCGCGATGTTTTCGCGGATCGTGCCATGGAACAGGCAGGCATCCTGCAACAGCAGCGCGACTTGGTGACGCAACATGACCGGCTCGATCTGACCAATCGATATGCCATCGATCAGAACGCGGCCCGTCGTTGGCGTAAAAAGGCCCTGCATCATCTTCAACGCGGTGGTCTTGCCTGAGCCAATGCCACCGATAATCGCGACATGCTCGCCTGCTGCGATCTGCAAGTCCATGCCTTTGACCGCAGGCTGCCCCATCGGGTCGTAAGAAAACGCGACATTCTCAAACGTGTAACTCCCGGCGAGATCCGACTTGGCAAGATAAGTTGCCGCTGCGGAGCGTTCTTGGTCCGAGTTGACGATCTCCGTCAGTGACTTGTATGCGATGCGCGTTTGGTTGAGCCGGGATATGAGACCGGCAGCCAAAGTCAATGGCTGGAGGGTGCGTCCTGAAAGGATCGTAGCGGCGATCAATCCGCCCATTGTCAAATCACCGGCCGCCACGAGATAGAAACCGAACACAACGACGAGTACCTGCACCAATGTCTGCAAGCCGTTGATCGTGTGTTGACCAAGGTTTGTGACGCGGCGAATCTCAATGCCTGTGCGAATGTGCTCGGCGACCGCACGTTCCCATTTCAATGCCGCCCAGCTCTCTGCGCCAGAAGCTTTGATTGATTCCAATCCGGCAACGCTTTCGGTTGCCACCGCATTCTTTTGGGCGGCTTCGCGGAAGGCTTCTTCTATCAACTTGGCGAGCGCTCGCTGAGTCAGGTAGCCAACGCCGAGAATGACCGGTATTGCGGCGGCGACAACCCAGACGAGCGGGCCGGCAACAACCCAGAGCACACAAAGAAACAGCACCATGAAAGGTAAATCGCCGAACGCCGTCAGCGTCGCCGAGTTGAGAAATTCGCGTAGAGTTTCGAACTCGCGAAGCGTGTTGGCGCGGACACCGGTTGATGCAGGCTGTGTTGTGAGCCGCGCCCCGAGGAGCCGGCCATAAATCATCGCCGAGAGTCGAGCGTCAGCACGGCGGCTAGCAGCATCGACGGCGCTGGCCCGAAGCGTGCGGATGAGGAAATCGAACATGATTGCGATTCCGACACCCAGCGCCAGCGCCCACAGCGTCGATTCTGAGGCGTTTGGCAGCACCCGATCGTAAACGTTCATCGAGAAGAGCGGCATTGCAAGCGCCAACACGTTGACGGCGAGTGTCGCAGCAATGGCTTCTGCGTAGATTCGACGACTGTCTTTGAAGGCCTCAAGAAACCAACCTTTGCGATTGGCGGTAACGGCCTCTTGTCCACGGGCGTCGAGACCCGAATCCGGGCGCAGGCTCACGATGGTCTTTGCAGTCTTGGCCAAGTCGCAAGCAGGCACTTCGACACGCTGCTTTGAAGTCGCGCCTGGCAAGCTCATAATCGCTGACTGCGGCCGTCCCTTGTTGTCGGCCCGCAATTCCCACAGGATCTCGACTGCACCGTCCATCGTCAAAATGAGGACTGGCAATTCAGTTGACGAGAGTTTCGAGATTGGGCCGCGGTTGATCAGGAAGAGTAGCCCCGCCCTGCCGGCTGCGTCCTCCCCATGTTCAAGCGGAAGGCGACCGTTGACCAGTGGCAAGCCCGAAATCAAGGCCGGCACTGCGGCATGCGTGCCATAGTGGACTGCGATGTCGGCGATGGCTTGTGCCAGCGGATCCGCCGGACTGGGCGCGTCAATACCGGCCAATGTGTCTTGCGCCTGCCCGACAACAGGCGAACCGGGCAGCGCAGAGGCGACCCGGTTTTGCAAGTCCTTCACGGGATTTGTGTCGGGCTCGGCCACCCAGTCCTACTCCCGATGTCGATTATACGCGTGCAATACAACGAGATCAGCGATCCCTGTGGACGACGGATTTCCAAGCATCAATGCGCCAATGCTCATGCGGCTCGACTGCCTCCCAGGGGTATTCAGTACCGAGAGCCTCCACCAGACGTCCCATGGCGGCGAGTACGCGGAATGTATTGAAGCGACCGACGAATTGCTCGGTGCGCAATGCAGCATCGGCAACGAAGATTTCACTTTGTGCGTCAAGAAGGTCGAGCAGACGGCGCGCGCCGACATCGAATTGCTCTGAGTAGCTCGCCCGGGTCGCGCGGGCGAGTTGCAGTTGGCGGCGCAGGGCGGGGATGCGCACGTCGGCAGCTTTGATCGCGTTCCAGGAAACTCGGGTCTCACGCTCGACAACGCGCTCAGTGTTGGCAGAGATCTCAACGGCCTCGTTTGAGCGGGCAT
>JAJFHK010000071.1 GCA_021775655.1 Filomicrobium sp.
CTATCGACAGCCACATCAAGCGGCTGCGCAAGAAGTTCAAGCAGGTGGACGACAACTTCGACGTCATCGAGACGCTCTACGGTGTCGGATACCGCTTCAAGGAAGCCTGAGTCCTCGGGGCCGGCTTCAGCGCGGAGGAAGAATGGCGCTCGACAGCGAACGCTACCCCGGCGGTGGGTCGAGATTTCTCGTCCTGCGCGATGCCGTTTTGCGTCACCTGAACATCGCTGGCACCAAAGCCCAGTCAATTGGTTCGCAAGTCTACACCCAGCTGGGCCTTGAAAATGTCCCCGTACCTGAGCCGGTCCGAAGGTATGCCAGCAAGCTTGGCCGCGACGGTACGTGGCGCAATGCAATGCTTGCTTGGTTTTATCGCCAGCCGCTGGTCCGCTTCATTTCGGCCAGTCTTAGGCGTCGCATCGTCGCTTCGAACCTGATCGGTTTCTCGATCCTGTTCGTTGGCATCCTTTATCTCAGCCTTGATTCGAGCTGGATAATTGCCGCAAAGCGCGATGCTTTGCGGACCCAGGGCCAGATCATCGCCGCCGCCGTCGCAGGCAACGCGATGGTCAAGCGCGGTGAAATCCAGGTCGATGCCGACCGGCTCCCGAACAAGAAGAATGCCCTTATACCGTTCCGCGATGATGGGTTCGCTGCCCTGCAGCTTTCGATTCGACCGGAGAAAGTGGCGCCAATCTTCCGCCGTCTCATCGAGCCGACCAACACCCGCGCACGCATCTACGATCGCAGAGGCGACCTCGTTGTCGATTCGAGCAACTTGTTGCGCCGCGGTCATATCCGGGCTCCCAAGGTCGGCGGAAGCTCAACTATCCAAAACAAAAATACGGTTGCTGCATCTCGTCATCCGAAGTCATCGAATACAGCCGAAAGTCAACAAAACGGGGCTCTGAACGAGAAACAGCAACGACCGGACACAAAGGATTTCTGGACCAGGCTTCAGCATCTGCTGATCGGCAAGGAGGTTCAGGTCTACAAGGAAATCGGCAACGCGAACGGCAGGGCCTATCCCGAAGTGCGCGAGGCGCTCAGTGGCCAGGATGCGGCGATGCTGTTGCTCAATGACAAGAGCGAGCAGATCGTCTCGGTAGCAGTTCCGATTACGCGCTTCAAAAAGGTCATGGGTGTGCTGCTGCTTTCGACGCCACCTGGGGAAATCGACAAGGTGCTATCAGCATCCCGCAGTGATTTATGGCCTTTCGCGCTGATAGCCGTCATTGCCAGCATTGTCATGGGCTTATTTCTGGCGCGCACTGTCGCCGGTCCCATGCAGCGATTGTCAGCTACCGCCAAGCATGTCAGCCGCGACATCACCGCCCGCACGACGCTTCCCGACTACTCCGACCGAGAGGATGAAGTCGGCCAGATGGCGCGCGCTTTTTCCGCGATGACCACGTCGCTCGCCGAACGAATTGAAGCCAGTGAAAAATTTGCTGCCGACGTTGCCCACGAATTGAAGAACCCGCTTACTGCCGCCAGTTCGATGGCCCAATCTCTGGAGTACGCACGCACGGAAGAAGACCGTCAGGAAGTGGTTCTGCAAATCCAGCAAGAGTTGAAGCGGCTCAACCGGCTCATCAACGATGTTTCGCAAACTTCGATCATGCATGCACGGCTCCAGCGCGAAACCCGCGAGCCCGTCCAGCTGGAAGCAGTCATTCGCGACATTGTGTCAATCTTCAACGAGAAGACTGAGGGCAGCAGCCATCGTTTAGAGTACCACCTATTTGGCAATCCTTCCGAATTTATCGTCGCCGGAAACGCAGGCCGGCTTGGTCAGGTGCTGACAAACCTGATCGATAATGCGCTCTCGTTTTCACCAGAAGGTGGGCGCGTCACAGTCAATGCCAGGATCGAAGAAAATGACGTGGTCATTGCGATCGAAGATGAGGGGCCGGGCATCCAGGAAGACAAACTCGAAACGATCTTCTCACGGTTTTACACCTACCGGCCAACAGAATTTTCAAGCCGCGGCAGCAACTCCGGCCTTGGCTTAAGCATCTCGCAGGAGATCATGGAGTCCCATGGCGGGCGCATTTGGGCAGAAAACCGTTACGGGCCGAAGGGGCGGGATGGAGAACCAATCGGTTCGAGGTTTATCGTCCGCTTGCCGGTGATGTAGAAAGACCAGCCGCGCGGGACAGGGGACAGTGGCCGCACCTAGGCGGATGCCCCCCCCTTTCGCCACGGCCCCCGGTCCGAACCATCTGCGCGGCGGCCAGCATTCGTGGAGGATGCCACAAGTGTCCGTCGAACTACCAGTACGCATACACGCAACAACAATTGCAATAGAAGGCAGTGCCGCTGTCATCCGTGGTTCGTCTGGTGCTGGCAAATCCGATCTTGCTCTGCGCTGTTTGATGACGCCGCCAAATACTCTTTTTACCGGGCGAGTAGAACTCGTTTCCGACGATTACACCGAGCTAGTCCTGGAAGGCGGTACAATGCACGCCCGCCCCCCTCGTGAGATCGCAGGACTTTTAGAGGTGCGCGGGTTGGGTATCCTGGAGGTTGCAGCGGTGGAGCGCGCAAGGGTTTCACTTGTCGTCGACCTCGCCGATCCGTCGACGATTGAGAGACTGCCCGAAATTTCGAACCAAGTTGACCTGATCGACCGAAAGTTCCCGGCAATTCGCCTGTGCGCGAAGGAAGCATCGGCGCCTGCAAAGCTGCTTTTGGCGCTTGATTTCTTGCGCCGCTATGGCCGCCTGCCTGAGGCCAAATAATTCAGGAGGCTGATCGCAAAAATGGGACACGTGCGTACAAATTGACTTGAAGCCGACCAGAGCACTTGCCAAATCATAGGGCGTTGGTTTTCGATAACCGCAAGTTTCCGAGTGGCCGACACAGCACCGTCATGCTCAGGCGGTGTCCACTTAAGACCGCACCGGGATAGGATCGCACCGTCATGATCGGACTTGTCATCGTCGCTCACGACGGACTCGCTGACGAATTTAAGTCAGCGCTTGAGCACATTGTTGGGCCACAGCGGCAGTTGGAAACGGTCGCGATTCGCGCTGACGACGACATGACCGACCGGCGCCAGGCAATCCTCGATGCCATTGCTGCGACCGATAAGGGCCAAGGCGCAATTCTATTATCAGATATGTTTGGCGGCACACCCTCCAACCTTGCGATCTCCGTCATGGACGAGGCCAACGTCGAAGTGCTGGCCGGGATCAATCTCCCGATTCTGGTCAAGCTGGCCAGCATACGCCAGGAGAAGAGCCTGAAAGAAGCTGTGGCAACTGCCGCCGAAGCCGGGCGCAAGTATATTAAGGTTGCAAGCGAAGAGCTCTCCGGAGACGGTTGATAACTCGGACCGATGATGCAGTCCCAACGAAAGCCAACCGCCAGTTCCTTTATACTTCCCCGCATAGCTCAATGCCAGAACTCAACGACAGTCAGCTCCCAGAAGCTATCGTTACGATCCGCAATCGTAAGGGGCTTCATGCGCGTGCCTCGGCCGCATTCGTTAAGTGCGCTGAACGCTTTAGCGCTGATATCAGCGTATCCCGCGACGGACAGACTGTGCTCGGAACTTCAATACTAGGTCTTATGCTGCTAGCTGCCGGCCCTGGAGCCACTTTGCATATTCTCGCCAAAGGTCCCGAGGGTCCTGAAGCACTGGAGGCGCTTGTCGACCTTGTTGAAAATGGTTTCGGCGAAGACTTCTGCGAGGAAGGCTGAAAGCTATTGTCTCTCGTGGCCGTTTAAGCCCACAGCGCAGCTTCTCCCAAAGTGCATATCTTCCTTTGGTCAAAACTCAGCAACGGATGTTGAGCGTCTGCGTGTCGCCTGGTTCCCGGGCTGCGCCGAAACCTCCGGAGACTCTTACCAGTGCGGATGCTGCGACGCAGTAGGTAACTGCAGCAACTGGCAAAGGGTCTATTTCGACAGGTGAAGCGCTGAGATCTTCAGAGCGATATTGCGGAACGACTGTTTCAGTTCAGCTGCATTTTTGGCCAGGAACACATGGTCAGGCGACGAGCCGCACTGCGAGAGTGTTTGTTCTGCATTGCCGCCTTCGGCAAGCTGGAAGCCAACTGAATAGACTGTAATTCCCTTGTCCTTCATCGCCGCGCACATCGCGCGTGCCTGAGCAACGGAAGACCCGTTGGCAGAATCGCAATTGCCTTTGAAATAGTTGTTTGCGCTGGAATTCTTGTCGAGCTGCCCGCTCTCGCAGTACTCTGTATTGTATTCTCCATCCGTCATCAGCACGGCGATCTTCTGCAACAAGGGGCGCCCGGAACTGGAAAGCTGTGACAACAAAGAATATGATTGCGGCTTGCTGGCAGCCGGCAGCGCATCGCCCCAGTTTGGCGACAGCGTATACCACGACCAAGCTGTACCGAGGTGCCCGGCGGTAGTGCCGGACGCTTGCAGGCCGTCGATTTTGGTGGTGAGCAATGTCTTGTTGCTCGACAATGGCACGACAGCATTCTGGCTATCGGGCTGGCATTTGCCATCGAGGGTATAGACAGGTGTTAGCTTATCAGAACCGGCCGGCGCGGCATCGCTGTAGGCCATTGCTCCAAACCGCTCTGCTGCACAAGCTGGAGCCCTCGTCCACCAGACGTTGCTGCCGTTAGCGTTCTTCATTTTCTTGCCGTTCTCGCCCGCATGCACGATGGCTGGGTCGAGCGAGCCGAAATTCACGGCTGCGGAGAATGGAACTAGTGCCACTCGTGACGAATGGGTGCCTTGATTGTCCCAGACCACGATATTGATGAGGTCCTTCGCTGCATCTTTCATGGCGTCGATCTTTTCACCGCTCGTGCAGCTGGACGTACCTCTGTCGCACATCGAGCCCGTGATATCGAGCATGAGCGACACTTCGAGGCTGAACTCCGCGTTGCCATTCACCGATAGAACGGCTTTTGAATATTCCGAACCGGCCAGTTTCAAGAGCGGCAGCGTGTTGATGCCGGCAAGCTTCATAAATGTAGTTTCGAGAAGTGCCGTGCCTTCTGCAGTAATTGCGGTGCCGTCGTCCTCCACCTTGAAAGTAATGGTGTCCTTGCTGAGCGGCGGGCGGTTGGCCACGTTCGCCTCATAATAGCTCTGCGCCAGAGCGGTGGCCTCGTTGCCGTCGAGCCCGTTGACCTGCAGGTTCCGGGCACCAGCGAGTACCGCCGAGTCGACGGCGGCGATTGTTGACGTGCGGGCGTGCAGCCAGCGAGCCATGTCGACGGAAACACCAATCACCAAGAACAGGATCAGTGCCATCAGTCCGAATATGATCGTAACGCTGCCGGAACGTTCGGTGGCGAAAGCCCCCATTTTCGGCGCTGGAGCGCGCGGCTTACGTAACGAAGAAGTAGGCATGGCACTAAACCTGCTGGTTGCTATCGATATTGAGCAAACTTCGCCGAAATAAATTTACGAGCTGTAAACATCTGAAGTAACACGAAGTATTAGTGAAAAAAGACTTAGCTTAAGACACTGCATTTAATTCAAATTGCATTGAATCTTAGGAAACAATTCACTTGCTCGGTGACCAGCCCAAGGTTCATGGGCACACCCAGCGACATAAAGACTTGTTTATATGTTATTGCGGTTGTTTCTCCTTGCCGCTATACGACAGGGAGAAATTCGCCGGTCCGCATCCCAACGGATGTGCGAAGGCGCCTCAAAGCTCGGTTGGCTCCCGCAGGTATCTCCGGACCCGTATCAATTCGAGGCGAACGTCCGCACCTGGAACACCGATTTGACGCACAACCCAGCTGCAAACAGAAAAAGGATGAACTGCAATATGGCTGCCAATGACTATGTAATTGCCGATATCTCGCTTGCCGAATTCGGCCGCAAGGAAATCCGCGTCGCTGAAGGTGAGATGCCGGGTTTGATGGCAACGCGCGAGGAATATGGCTCTTCTCAGCCGCTCAAGGGTGCGCGGATCGCCGGCTCGCTGCACATGACAATCCAGACCGCGGTACTGATCGAAACGCTCACCGCGCTAGGCGCAGATGTCCGCTGGGCATCCTGCAACATTTATTCGACCCAGGACCATGCCGCCGCCGCAATCGCTGCCACAGGCGTTCCGGTGTTTGCAGTCAAGGGCGAGTCTCTTACGGACTACTGGGAATACACTCGAAAAATCCTGGAATGGAGCGATGGCGGCACACCGAACCTCATCCTCGATGACGGTGGCGATGCGACCATGCTGGTCCACCTCGGCCTGCGTGCCGAGAACGGCGACACGGAATTCCTCGACAAGCCTGGTTCGGAAGAAGAAGAGATCTTGTTCGCCCTCATCCGGCGAACAGTCGGCGAGAAGCCTGGCTGGTTCGCTGAGCTTGCTAAGAATATCCGCGGCGTCTCTGAAGAAACGACGACCGGCGTCAACCGCCTCTATCAACTTGCCAAGCAGGGCAAGCTGCTTTTCCCGGCGATCAACGTCAACGACTCGGTAACCAAATCGAAATTCGACAACCTGTACGGATGCCGTGAATCGCTTGTAGACGGCATTCGCCGGGGCACCGATGTCATGATGTCGGGCAAGGTCGCGATGGTCGCTGGTTTTGGCGACGTCGGCAAGGGTTCGGCCGCTTCGCTCAGAAATGCCGGCTGCCGCGTGATGGTTTCCGAAGTCGATCCGATTTGCGCGTTGCAGGCGGCCATGGAAGGCTACGAGGTCGTCACGATGGAGCAGGCCGTGCCGCAGGCAGATATCTTCTGCACGGCGACCGGCAATAAGGACGTCATCACCATCGACCACATGCGCGGTATGAAGGATGGGGCAATCGTCTGCAACATCGGTCACTTCGACAACGAGATCGATGTCGCCGGCCTGAAGAACCTGAAGTGGGACAACATCAAACCCCAGGTTGATCAGATCGAGTTTGCCGATGGGACGAAGATCATACTTCTTTCCGAAGGCCGGCTCGTCAACCTTGGCAATGCCATGGGCCACCCCTCATTCGTGATGTCGGCGTCCTTCACCAACCAGACGCTGGCCCAGATCGAACTTTGGACAAAGCGTGACGCAGGCACCTATGAGAAACAAGTCTACACCCTGCCCAAGCACCTCGATGAAAAGGTTGCGCGCCTGCACTTGAAAAAAATTGGCGTAACGTTGACAGAGATGTCGGACGCGCAATCGTCCTACATTGGCGTTCCACAAAAGGGTCCATTTAAGCCCGACCACTATCGCTACTGATCTGCGCAAACGACGATCGTCGATGCAGCGCGCGATGATTCGCCGGCCTGTCAAGATCAAAAATCGATAGAATGCCGAACGGCACCGGGAAATCCGGTGCCGTTTTCTCTTATTCATTGCCAATTGTGCTCCGCCCGGACTGGTCAGTCTGATACGCGGCACGCATAATTCCACCGATTCGTCAGTCTTTTCACTGCGTCCGCCCCCTTAACCTGAAGAGCATCGCGTTCCGTGCGGACTATTTTGTCGAAGGCCAAGGAACCGCGATGCAATCCAGAACAGGCCAGACCAGCGACAACTCTTCGTATGTCACAACCAGCCGTGAGCTCATATTGCTGCTTGTGGCAAGTCTCGCGTGCGCCGTCGTTTTGACTGCTGGCATCGTTCAAGGTGAAGGCAACACCCTGACGGGGCTGAGTGTCTCTCAACTTGCCGTCGTCGTCCTCACGGCCGTCGGAGGGCTTGTTGCTGCCACCCTGGTGTTCAAGGCCGCCGGAGAAATGCGCCGCCAAGTTCGCGCAGCTCAAAACGAGTCTGCTGACCTGAAGCGGCAGCTCGCGGTGGCGGAGGCTGTAATCGGTGGCGAACCGCAAATCCTCATTCTTTGGGATACTGGCTTGCAGCCGCGTGTCGTCAACAATTCGTTGCGGCAGGTTGCCGGTCTGCCAGTCGACGATGCAGCCATCGTTTCGTTTTCGAACTGGCTTGATGCCGGCAGCGCAGCCCGCTTCAAGGATGCCCTCGATGGGCTCTTGCGGGTTGGCCGGCCCTTCAACATGATCCTCAAGACGGTGGCCGGCGCGCATCTGGAAACCGACGGTCGCGCTTCTGCTGGGCGAGCTGTCCTGCGCATGCGCGACGTTGCCGGTTACAAGCGCGATATCTCACGGATAATCGATGGACATGAGGGCCTCGCGCGCGATATCCGTTCGAGCCGGGCGATCCTCAACTCGCTACCGATCCCGGTTTGGTTCCGCGACAACGCCGGATTCCTGAACTGGGTCAATCAGGCCTACGTTGTAGCCGTCGAAGCCGACGGCCTCGATCAAGTGATTGACCGCCAAATAGAACTCCTGGAGCAGCGCCAGCGCGAAGAACTCGGCAAGGCACTGCGGACGACACCGCGTTTCCGCCGCCGCATCAACCTGTTTTCCGGTAACGAGCGCCGCGTTCACAATCTCCTCGCGGTTCGCCTTCAGAATACCACTGTCGCCGCCGCCATTGACGTTACCGACCTTGAAGTGGCCCAACATGAGCTTGACCGCCAGTCGGCAGCATTCGACCGCACACTCGATCATGTATCGACCGCGATTGCCGTTTTCAACGCCGAGCAGCGCCTTGTCTTTACCAACGAGGCTTTCGTCAAACTTTGGGGGCTGGACCAGCAGTGGCTGCGCGGTCAGCCCAGAGATACCGAACTTTTTGACCGGCTGCGCGAACTGGGCCGGCTTCCTGAAGTGGTCAACTATCGCCATTGGCGTAACACCATTCTCGATCCCAACGAGCCGATCGATGAGGGTGATCGATGGTGGCACCTCCCCGACGGCCGCATCGTGCAGCTCATTGCCGAGCAGCGTCCAGATGGCGGCGTCACCCATCTCTACATCGACGAAACCGAACGTCTGGCGCTGGAAAGCGAATTCAACGCCATGCTGCGGGTACAAAGTGAAACGATCGACAGCCTCAAGGAAGGCGTTGCCGTGTTCGCGACCGATGGGCGCTTGAAACTCTCTAATTCGTCATTCGCGAGCATTTGGAATATCGACCGCGAACTTCTCGAATCAGGTCCGCATATCGATGACCTCGTCGAGCGCGCGCGCTCACTGTTCAACGATGCCGAAGTCTGGGCCAGACTCAAGCAGGCGGC
>JAJFHK010000072.1 GCA_021775655.1 Filomicrobium sp.
TCAGCCGGTATCACGCCGACACCGCCGCTCCGCTATCCGGGCGAAGCTCGCCAGCCCGGCCACTAGGAGCTCACATCATGGAAATCGATCTCGCATTTGTTTGGGCTGGCCTCATCGCATTCGCGGTCCTCGCCTACGTCATCCTCGATGGCTTCGACCTCGGTCTCGGCATCCTGTTCCCATTCATGCGGACCAGCGGGCAGCGTGATGTAGCCATGAACACTGTCGCGCCGGTATGGGATGGAAATGAAACTTGGCTCGTGCTCGGCGGCGGCGGCCTCTTCGCAGTCTTCCCGCTCGCCTATGCCGTCGTCATGCCGGCGCTTTATGCGCCGATCATAGCAATGCTACTCGGCCTCATCTTCCGCGGTGTCGCCTTCGAATTCCGCTGGAAAGAGAAAAAACGCCAATGGATCTGGGATTGGTCGTTTACGCTGGGCTCCCTGACGGCAGCATTCGCTCAAGGCATTGCACTTGGCGCATTGGTGCAGGGGATCGAAATATCCGATCGTGGATATGCAGGCGGTTGGTGGGACTGGCTCACACCGTTCAGCATCGTAACAGGTATCGCGGTCGTGATCGGCTACGCCCTGCTTGGCGCTACCTGGCTGATCTACAAAACTGAAGGGTCCCTGCAACAGCAGGCCTATGGCTGGGCATGGACAACCGGCTTTGTTACGGTGGTGATGATCGGCATCGTCAGTCTATGGACCCCATTTCTCGACGACGTGTTCATGCAGCGTTGGTTTGCCTTCCCGGCAATTTTATACGTCGCCCCGGTTCCCCTCCTCGTTGCAGCAGCTGCCTACTCGCTCCTCGTCAGTCTCAAGGAACGCCGTGAGCTTCAGCCCTTCCTCTCTGCGCTAGCGCTGTTCGTTCTTTGCTTCATTGGGTTGGGAATCGGATTCTATCCCTACATTGTGCCCCACTCGATCACGATCTGGGATGCTGCAGGTCCAGACTCGAGCCTGATGTTCCTGCTTTACGGGGCTTCCGTACTCATTCCGTTGATCCTTGCCTATACGGCCTATTCCTATTGGGTCTTCCGCGGCAAAGTCCGCGAAGGTGACGGATACCACTGATGTCACGACTACCTGTTGATGAAGCTCGCCCGGCCAAAAGCCAACGGCCGTTTCTTCAACGACTTGCGTGGTTCGCAGCAATCTGGGCGGCAAGCGTAGCCGCCCTCGCAGTCGTTGCCTTCTTCATCAAATTGGCACTGTAGCTTGAGGCGGCCATCGCCCCAACGTTGGGCGTAAAAAACGGCCCTCCAGGAACGACCTTTCCGGCTCTGGCCGAGCAGGGCAAAAATACTGCTGTGCGCCTAGCTTTGTGCAATATAAATTCACATATAGGCACACAATAAAACATATTTCTACTTATCTATTCAGTAGATCTGGAAAATAGAAGATTTTTTCTCTATCTATCGCCTCATGAGCCATCGAGAACGCGGATAGTCCAACAGTCCGCGCATGGAGACGATTGCCAGATGAGCAATATTCAAATTCACGTCGAACTGCCTGACGGCACCCGCCACACCCTTGAAGCCCCCGAAGGCTATCGCGTGATGGAAGTGATCCGCGACTACGGCCTGCCAATCAAGGCCGAGTGCGGCGGAGCCTGTGCCTGCGCCACATGCCATGTCCGCCTGCCCGAGGACTGGACACAAAGAGTCGTCCCAGCGCGCGATGACGAAATGGACAAACTCGACGAGATCCCGGGCGCAGACGATTTTTCCCGACTGTCCTGCCAACTCCTAACTGACACCGCCATCAACGGCCTCGTCGTCAAACTCGAAGCCGACTCGATCCTTGTCGCCAACAACGACATCCGCACCGAACTCCAAGCCGCGAGCTAAATCATGACAATCGACCCCAGATTCATTGAGGGCAGTTTTGATGACTCGGACAAAACAACAGCCCGTCCTGCTGCGCGCGTTCTCCTCGTCGGCGCCGGTCCTGGCGATCCCGAATTGCTCACCCTGAAGGCCGTTCGCGCACTACAAGCCGCCGATGTCGTCCTCTACGACGACCTCGTAGATCGCGCCGTCCTCGAGCACGTCCGCCCTGGCGTCCGCCGGATCTATGTCGGCAAGCGCGGCGGCAAGCCGAGCTGGAAGCAGCGCGACATCCATGAACTGATCCTGGCGCATTCATTCGGCGGGCGAACTATTGTCCGCCTCAAGGGCGGCGACCCATTCGTCTTCGGACGAGGTGGCGAGGAAATCGCAATCCTGCGAGAAGCCGGCCTTACAGTTGATGTGGTCCCAGGCGTCACCGCAGCAATCGCTGCCGCCGCCTCGACACAGGTGCCGCTAACCCACCGCGACCTCTCCAGGACAGTGACATTTCTCTCAGGCGCAGGTCCGCGGCACGGCCTACCAGAATTCACTCATATCGATCTCGTAGCCCTTAACGACGGCCAACACACAATTGCCGTCTACATGGGAGTGAAGACTTCGGGCGCCCTTGGCCAGACACTTATTGCTGCCGGTTGGGATGCAGTCACTCCGGTGCTTGCCATCGAAAACGCCTCTCGCCGTGCCGAACGCCGAGTTCGCGCCACGATCCGCGACCTTGCCGAACGCCCGCAAGCGTTAGCCTTGAAGAACCCAGCAGTTCTGCTGATCGGCCGCGTCGCCGGACTGCCAGTCAATGGGCAACTCGATACCATCGAGTTCGACGAGACAGCCTCAAACTCCAACGCACGGGAGCTGGCCTATGCCTAACGTCATCACCGCCAACCGTCTCGACGACGGCATCGTTGTTTACCTCGGCGACGCCAGCGAATGGGTCAGCGACCTTGCATCCGCGCGTGTCGCCGAAGCTGATAGCGACCTCAAAGCGCTGGAGCTGATCGCCGATAAGGCGGCCGACGAGCAACTCGTCGTCAGCGTCTACGCCATGGACGTCGATATATCGAACGGTAGCCCAGAACCGAAATCGGTCCGCGAAAAAATCCGCGCGGCGCACCGGCAAACGTTCAAAGACCTCACCGAGATCGAGCTCAACTAATGTATCGCTACGACGAATTCGACCGCTCATTCCTGCAGGACCGCAACCGCGAGTTCCGCTCCCAGGTCACGCGCCGCCTCGCTGGTCAATTGACCGAAGACGAGTTCAAGCCGTTGCGCCTCATGAACGGCCTCTACCTCCAGCTTCATGCCTACATGCTGCGGATCGCTATTCCTTATGGCGCGATGAATAGTCGCCAACTACGCCAGCTTGGCTACATCGCGCGCCGCTGGGATAAGGGCTTCGGCCACTGGACCACGCGCCAGAATATTCAGTTCAACTGGATCAAGCTCGTCGACGTGCCTGACATTCTCGAGGCGCTGGCCGAAGTCGACATGCACGCTATCCAAACAAGCGGCAACTGCATCCGTAACGTGACATCCGATCCGTACGCAGGTGCTGCCGCTGACGAGATCGAGGACCCGCGAATCTGGGCCGAGGTTCTGCGCCAATGGTCAACGAATCACCCCGAGTTCTCTTACCTGCCGCGCAAATTCAAGTTCGCGATTACCGGCGCACTCGAAGACCGCGCTGCCATCGCCTTCCACGATATCGGAATCCGCATCGTCGGCGGACCAAACGCAACCAAAGGCTTCCAAATTTTTGTTGGCGGTGGTCAGGGCCGCACGCCGTATGTTGCCCAGGAGATGAAGGCATTCCTCCCACAAGAGGACCTGCTCTCCTACCTGGAAGCCATGCTGCGCGTGTACAATCTTCATGGTCGCCGCGATAACATCTACAAGGCCCGCATCAAAATTCTGGTCAACGCGCTTGGCGTCGAAGAATACCGCCGCCAAGTCGAACTAGAATGGCAGCGCGTTCGTGCGGAAGGTACCGACCTCCCCTCTGAAGAGATCGAACGCATCCGCGCACACTTCGTTGCACCGCAACTCTCAGCCCGGGCGCCCGATAGTGCTACCCTGTCGAAAGCACGAAGCGACGATGCCGCCTTCGACCGTTGGCTCCGGCGCAACGTATTCCCACACAAGAACCCCGACCATGCCATCGTCTCGATAGCCTTCAAGGAGCCTGGTCGCCCGCCGGGCGACGCAACCGCAGACGAGATGGAATCTGTTGCTGACGCCGCTGACCGTTACAGCCAGGGTGAGCTGCGCGTCACATATACCCAGAACCTAATCCTTCCCCACGTCGCCCGTGCCGACCTAATCGACCTCTACGAGGACTTGAAGGCGGCCGGCCTCATCAATGGTAACACCGATCTGATCACCGACATCATCGCCTGCCCGGGCCTTGATTATTGCAACCTTGCCAATGCCCGCTCGATCCCTATCGCGCAGGCAATCACCGAACGATTTGCCGATCCTGAGCGAGCAGAAGGGATTGGCGAATTGCGCCTCAATATTTCCGGCTGCATCAATGCCTGCGGCCACCATCACGCCGGCCACATCGGCA
>JAJFHK010000073.1 GCA_021775655.1 Filomicrobium sp.
GCTTTCGAGCGCGGTCAGGTAAACGAATGGCTTGAATGTCGATCCGGGCTGGCGCTCGGCCTTTGTCGCGCGATTGAATTGACTTGAGCCGTGGTCTACGCCTCCGACCAGCGCGCGTATGCCTCCAGTGGAATCGAGGACGACGATCGCACCTTGGCCGGCATTCAGTTTCTTGCCGTCGCGAGCAAGCGTGTCAGTCAACTGACGCTGGGCAAGTTTTTGGAGACCGCTGTCGATTGTCGTTTCGACGATTATCGTGCCGGTCTCGCCGTCTCTCACCGCTGGCATTCGTTCGAGAATGACGTCGGTCACGTAGTCGGTTCCCTCACTGGACCGCCCACTAGCGTCCTTGGCAAATCGTACGGGCTGCGTCAGCGCCTTCGCAAGGTCGGGGTCTGGCAATAGGCTGGCTTCATTCATGGCATGGAGTACGACCCGGCCGCGTCGGCGTGCTACAGCTGGATTGCTTGACGGGGAATAGCGTGAAGGTGCCTTTAACAGGCCTGCGATGATCGCTCCTTCGACAACTGACAGGGCACGCGCGGACTTGCCGAAGTGGCGTTGCGCGGCTGCTTCGATGCCATACGCACCGCCGCCGAAATAGACTTGGTTGAGATAGAGTTCGAGGATCTCACGCTTCTCAAGGCGCAGCTCGAGCCAAAGCGCCAGCGTCAACTCATCAAGCTTACGCATCATGGTCCGCTCTGGCGAGAGGTACATATTCTTGGCAAGCTGCTGGGTAATGGTTGAACCGCCTTGCACATAACGCCCGGCCCGCAGGTTGGCGAAGGCTGCGCGAAGGAGGCCGGTCATGTCGACGCCACTGTGCTCATGAAAGCGCCGGTCTTCGATTGCAATGGCCGCATTCGTGACATGACGGGGCAGCATCTCAATGGGGATGTAGAGCTGCATGCTGTCGCGTTCAGATAGAAGACTGCCGTCTCGCGACATAATCCTTAGTGTCGGTGCTTTCGCGCTATGGACCGACATTGGGTCGGGGAATTTGAAGGTGTAGTAGACCATCGTGGCTGAGAACCAGACGGCTCCAAGCACGAGCAATGTCGCCAGAACACGCAGCGTCAGGCCAACCTTTCGCTTAGCCGATCCGTTTGACGCCCAAATCGAGGCGACTTCGGCGGCGCTCGGCGTCCGTGTTGCGTAAGGCTTTGATGCAAGAGAAGGTGGCTCGGGCGCAGCGTCACGCAACAACCAAAACCGGGCCCAGGCATTCGGCCGCGCCATCGACAAATCCGGGGCCGGCGGCAAGACGGGAACTCCGCTTTGTGTTTTGGGATGAAGAGGCTTTATAGAATTTGAGGCAGGATCGTTGCCCGGCACCGGGGCGAGCGTCGGTTCAATGCGCCCGGACAACGGGCCATCGTCTTCCGGTGCGATATTGTCGCGGAAGAGTCTCATCGTCGTTGAAATGTCTCACCCGTCGCCACCTGGTCATTCTCCAGGCGACGTCAGGTTACGACGCGTAGAGTTAACGAGTCGTTGAGATCCGTTCCGACGTGAATCGACTCATTTCAAGTGATCATACGAAAACAGGTAATCGCTTTCCGTCAACGGCGTGTGGCAAGCGCGGCATTTATTGAGATCCTTATCGAGGCGTTTGCCGTCTGGGCTGAATACAGCGAAGTCCCAGTCACCGGTGCGAAGGTCTTCAGGAATCTTGCTCCCCCACCCGGCACGCTTTTCCATAACCGCGATTGCGGCAAGCTTGCCGCGGACGCGACGGCTGAGCGAGCTTTCGATGGCTTCACCCTTGTCGTCCAGCTTTGCCTTGTAAATTTCACCGACGAGCACCGATCCGTTCGGAAGGCCGCCGTTGGCATCCATTCCTGCTGCCGCCTTGTCATTGGCGAACAGCCGGATAATCTGTTTATCGTTACCGGTACGGTCAAGACTTAGATAATTTTTGTAGGACTTGTAGTCTGCAGGAAATTCGATTTGATCGTCTCTGGCGACGGCGAAGGCGGCAGCACTTACGACAGCAATCGTGAATACGGCAATTGCAATTTTTTTCATTGTCTCCTCCAGATGGTAGTATTCTTCAGGTCTTGAGTTCGATGCTGATCGATACATCTTTCGTGTTGCGTCCTATCCAAATATTCATGCCTGTTTCTCCTGCTGCAGGCCGGACTTGCGCCAATCCGGTGGACTGGAAAACGGATTCCCAAACATCGCCAGCCACAGGCTAGAGGCGATGCGCTCGGCGGTTTCGATAACGAGAGGGGCAGCCTCGCTCGAAAAAGCGTCGTAGGCGACGGGGCGAAAGATGCTGAGCCACCGTTCAAAATCGGCGCTTTGCACGTCCTCCAAACTGACGTGTGCCGGAACCGGCTTACCTGTGTAGGCGCCCGTCCGCAGAAGCACGGATGACCAGAAGGACTTCATTTTTGCAAGATGGGCTGCGCGTGAATTTTCGAGACGCGCAGAAAAAATCGGCCCCAGCCGGGCGTCGGACCAGACGCGGTCGTAGAATCTATCTACCAAGTCGGAGATCTGCTCTTCGGTAATCGATGCATGAACCGGCCGACGGTCCACGGGCCTCACCGCCGACTGATCTCGACTTGCCGACATGGCATGGTCTCCAACACTTGATAACATTCATTTTCAATGCATCTTTTCTTTACACCTGCGACGTGCGAATATCAATATATTAAATGAATGTTTTCCGAGGAGTGACACATTGCGCCTTACCCGCGCCAGCGACTTTGCGCTTCGTATCCTGATGCTGTTGTCGAAAACCGACGGAGCGCTTTCTGTCGACACTATTTCTAAGCGTCTGGCGCTGCCCAAAAGTCATGTGATGAAGATCGTTTCCCAGCTAGCTGCGGGCGGATTCGTCACGACACAGCGCGGTCGGGCGGGCGGCGTACAAATTAATGCCGACGACGCTGATATTACGATCGGGAGCGTCGTTCGATTGATCGAGAATGAATTTGCGGTCGTTGATTGTCTTGGGCAATCCGGCCCGCAGTGCGTGTTCGAGCCGCGTTGTGCACTGAAGACGGTAATGTCACAAGCAACAGACGCCTTCCTCAGCGTCCTCGACCAACACAGGATCGGTGACATCGCAGCGCGAACGCAGCGCCCAAAGACGAAGGACGCCGCCTAATGGATTGCCCTAGAGCGTGTTCATGTTTGACGGACTCGGTTGGGGGATTCCCATCGGTCGCGAACAGTGATTCAACATGGATGCTGGGCGAGGGGGCCAGCATCCATGACCAAGCCACTCGATCCGG